>JACCSC010000438.1 GCA_013813215.1 Geodermatophilaceae bacterium
CCCACACGAACATCGCGAGCAGCACCGCGATCGCGTTGAGGAACGCGATGACCATCGCAGCCAGCAGCAAGTCGCCGGTCGTCTCGGACAGGTCGACGAACGGGGGCTCGGAGTAGATCGCAAAGCCGGGGACGTACCAGGCGCCCCACAGCACAGCGCACCAGATCGCCCAGATGAAACCCCAGCGCACCTGACGGTTGCGGTAGTCCACCCGCAGCTGCTGGACCTTGTCGGTATCGAGCATGTTCACTCCTCACCGGAGATCCGCGCGCAACATCGAGCGGCGGACTCACGCAGGGCTTGCGGCGACGGCTGACGCTCCCGGGTGGACCCGGGGACGCGGGGGTGCCAGCGCCGACTCGGATAACCTGTTGTGACGCAGATCATGCCGCGCTGCCGTACGCGGCCGCAATGAAGAGCTGCCTCTATTTTGGACGTTGTCCACCCTGACTCAACGGCAGGCGCCCTGTCAGCTCCGCGAGCCGAGCGACTTTACAGCGAGGAACTGGATGGGCAGTGAGATCAGGTCACCCGGGCCATGCGGGACCTCACCGACGAACTGAAGCGTGTCGCCAGGCTCCAACAGGTAGCGGGCGCCCCCGCAGCAGTACTCCATCCTGCCGGTGATCATGAAGATCAACTCGGTGCCGGTGTGCTGATACAGCGGGAACGGGTCGGTGCGCTCGGTGAGTGTGACGAGCATCGGCTCCAGGCTGTCGTGCGGAGCGCGCATCGTCCCGAGACTCTGGTAACGGTGCCCGTGCTCGGAGTTGCGATGCGCGATGTCCAGGCCTGCACCAGCCCTGACCGCGATGACATCTTGCTCCTCGGACAGGCCACGAAAAAACGCCGTCACCGGCACCGCGAGCGCCTCGGACAGCCGCGCCAGGGTAGCCAGGCTCGGGGAGGCCTGCGCGTTCTCGATCTTCGACAGCATGCTCTTGGACAGCCCGCAGATCTCCGCGAACCTGCCGACGGTCCATCCGCGCTTGACTCGAAACTCGCGCACCCGCTCGGCGATCACATCAGCCAGCGACTTCTCCAGACCGCTGGTGGGGAAGTCTCCCTCCACCGGCGGCGGTGAATCGCGGGACCGCTCGATGGCCATGCTGCGCTCCGCCCGACGGCGGGCGCACGTGCCCGCAGGGATGGGGAGTCTCTCCGCTCAGACACACGCTAGTCGGCCGAGCCGGCCGGCGGAACTCGGCCAGAAAGCATTGTCCCATCAGAGGAGACAATGTTTACTGACCGTGGATGGCACGGGCTCCCAGGGCACCGCCAGCGCTCGTCGAGGAGGGACACCATGGATTCCGATCTCCAGCAGTTCCTGGCACAGGACGGGCGAAGCGACGAGGTCGGGCGGATCCGCTGTCAGATCGACGACAGCGGAGTCGAGTACATCTACTACCAGTTCGTGTCCGTCACCGGACGCATCATGGGCAAGGGGGCGCCGGCCGCACACTGGGAGCGGTTCGCCAGCAAGGGCTTCCAGCTCGTGTACGGCTCCACAGCGAACCTCTTCACCGACCGCCACGGCGACTACATCGGGTACGGCCCGGAGGCACGTGAACTTGTCGGCCTGCCAGATGTCGAGACGTTCTGCGTGCTGCCGTGGGACCCGAAGACGGCTCGGGTCTTCTGCACCCTGTTCCGGTGCGAGGAGGAGGAGGTCGAGCCCGGCTCCTTCCTCGCCTCCGACTGCCGGGGCAACCTCAAGCGCCTCCACCGGGAGTTCGAGCAGGAGACCGGGCTGCAGATGCGAGTCGGCACCGAGCCCGAGATGATGTGGCTCAAGCTCAACCCGGACGGCACGCCGTCGATCGAGGGCAAGACCAAGCCATACTGCTACCACATCGACCAGTTCGCCGAACTGCAGCCGCTGATCCACCGGGTGATGGCATACAGCACCGCCATGGGTCTGGACATGATCCAAGGCGACCATGAGGACGCCCCTGGTCAGCTGGAGCTGAACTGGCAGTTCGACCGCGCTGAACACACCGCGGACCGGCTCACGACGTACCGGCAGATCTGCAAGCAGGTCGGCCGGGAGTTCGGTGCGTTTCCCTGCTTCATGCCCAAGCCGTTCATGGGCGTCTCGGCCAACGGCTGTCACCACAACATCTCCCTGTGGCAGGGCGAGGAGAACATGTTCCTGCCCGAGGGCGACAACCCGCGGATGCCCAGCAAGCTCGGTCTGGCCGCGATCGGAGGCGTGCTCGAGCACCTGAACGCCCTCACCTGCCTCACGTCCCCGACCGTGAACTCCTACCGCCGGCTCTGGGATACCGGGTTCTGGGCGCCGCTCTACGCCGACTGGGGTTACCAGAACCGTACGACCGCGCTGCGGGTCAGTTCTCCGGATCGCTTCGAATATCGTTCCGTCGACTCTGCGGTCAACCCGTACTTGTCTATGGCCGGGCTCATCAAGGCGATGGGTGATGGGATCCGGCGCAACCTCGACCCTGGCCCGCCGGAGGAGCGCAACATCTACCAGGCCCTTGCGGAGGGCAAGGAGGTCCGCAAGATCCCGATGACCCTCGGCGAGGCGCTAGCAGCGCTGGAGACCGACGAGGTGATCAAGAGCGCCCTGCCCGGGGACATGTACAGGGTCTTCCGGCACTACAAGCGCGACGAGTGGGAGCGCTTCTGCGCGACCGTCACGGACTGGGACGTCAAGGAGTACCTGGACATCTTGCCGTAGCCGGCACTGCCTGCCACTGGAAGGGAGTACCACTGATGTGCGGTATTGCCGGCATCATCTACAAAGGACAGACGGGCGACGTCGGCCGCGAGATGACCCGCATGCTGCAGGCGATGCGGCACCGCGGGCCGGACTCCACGGGTTATGCCCTCTACGGCGAGACCAGCGATCTGTTGATCATGCGGTTCGCGCTCGCCGATCCGACCGACCACCGCGACTTCGATTTCAGCGAGCGGCTGGAGCGTAACCGGCGCAAGGTCGAGTCCCGATTGGCGAAGCTCGGCGCCACCATCGACCGCGTGCAGGGAGAGTCGGACTACGCCTACCGCGCGACGTTCCGGTACGACGGCGAGCTCAAGCCTTTGGCCGACTTCGTCGAAGACGTCCCGGGGGCCGAAGTCCTGTCGTTGGGCCACTCGCTGGAGATCATCAAGGACCTCGGCGATGCGAGGACCGTGTCGCAGCAGTACCGCTTGGATGATTTCCGAGGCACGCACGCCATCGGACACGTCCGTATGGCCACCGAATCCGACGTGGACATCGCGGGAGCACACCCGTACTGGGCCTACCCCTTCTCCGACGTCGCGGTCGTCCACAACGGCCAGCTCACCAACTATCACCAGTGGCGCCGGCGCCTTGAGCGCCTCGGCCACCGTTTCCAGTCCGAGTGCGACTCCGAGATCATCGCGGTGTACATCGCCCAGCTGATGTCCGACGGCCTGTCGCTCGAGACGGCGATGAAGCAGAGCCTCGATGACCTGGACGGCGTCTTCACCTACCTTGTGGTCACGAAGAACCAGCTCGGCGTGGCCAAGGACGAGATGGCTGCGAAGCCGCTGGTGCTCTACGAGGCCGACGACATGGTGGCGCTTGCCTCCGAAGAGGTCGCCATCCGGGCAGTGGTCAATCGCGAGATCGACACCTACGACCCCTACGAGCGCGAAGTGCTGGTGTGGAACCGATGACCGAGACGACCAGTCCCCCGGCAGCGACCGGCCGCCGCGTCGATCACCGCGGGCTCGCCGAGCCGGACGCGCAGGCGCCGAAGATCGCCACCATCACCGGACAGTCGGCGGAGTTCGACGCTGCGGGACTCACCCCGCGGCTGATCAATCTCGAGCTGCGGCGGCTGCTGTACGTCGAGGGCGTCACCGAGGTGACGATCCACAACCCAGGCGCCCAGCACTCGATCGCGGTCGGCCTGCTGATCCGGTGTCGGATCCGCATCGAGGGCAGCCTCGGCTATTTCGGCTGCGGGCTCGTCGACGGTCCGGAAATCCACATCGCCGGTCGCGTCGGCTGGTCGGTGGCGGAGAACATGATGTCCGGCGTGATCGTGATCGACAAGAACGCCGGGTCGCTCACCGGGGCCGCGCTGCGCGGCGGGGATCTCGTCGTGAGGGGACACGTCGGCGCCCGCACTGGCATCGACCAGAAGGGCGGGACGATCATCGTCGGCGGCAACACCGGCTCGATGACGGGCTTCATGATGCAGCGCGGCCGGCAGATCATCTGCGGAGACGCGGGACCGGGGCTCGGCGATTCCATGTACGACGGGGTGATCTACGTCGGCGGCAAGGTCGCCGCGCTCGGTGTGGACTGCGTCGAGGCCGAGATGACCCCTGAGGACGACGAGTTCATCGACCGCAAGTTTGGTATCTACCGGATGCAGCGGCCGGAGCGGTTCGGCAAGTTCGTCTGCGGCAAGAAGCTGTGGAACTACGACAACCTGGAACCGAACGAGCGCAAGCTCGTCCTCTAGTCACCCCCCTTCAGATGCCGCCCGTGCCGGGCGAGCACAGTCAGGAGTCCAGATGACGGCGCCGAACGGCGAGCCGCGGCATGTCCTCGGGCATAGCCGGATCTTCACGCCCGAGGTCATCGACGACATCCACACGAAGGCCGAACTCGGCCGCTATCGCATGCGTGGCTTCTCGATCTTCAAGCCGATCCCGCACTGGGACGAGCTGATGTTCCTGCCCGGCACGTTGACCCGCTTCGTGATCGAGGGCTACCGGGAGAAGTGCG
>JACCSC010000310.1 GCA_013813215.1 Geodermatophilaceae bacterium
GGCGTACCAGGGGTGGAGCGGGCCCGGCGCCGGGCCGACGCGGCGTCGGCCACGCTGGCTTTGCACGGCCCGGCGGCAGCCGCGGCGGAGCTGGAGCAGGTTCTGGATGCGCCCGGCACGGTCGGCAATGCTGCCGCGTTCGGCGCGGCCGACGACACAGCTTCGCGGTTGCTGCTGGAGGCCAGGCTGGCCGCCTTCAGCCTGTATACGGCGGAGGAGGCCGAGCGGTCCGGACGTCGCCTGCGGCAGTCGAGGAACTGCCCGGGAACTCCCGCGACGAGCGCACCCTTCTCGCAGCCTTGGCCCACCGGCTTTTCTACGCCGGCCGGGACGCTGGCCGCGTGGCCGACCTGATCGACCGGGCGCTGGCCGGTGGCCGCTTCTTCGCCGAGAGCGTCGACCTCGTGCCCTGGTGCCTTGCGCTCATCGCGCTGGCCCACAGTGACCGGGTGGACGCCGCACGGGCCGAGATCGACCGGGCCCGCGTGGGCCGGCGCGGCCCCGCCTCGCCCGCGGAGTACGCGTTCTTCTGCATCTCGTCCGGGTCCGCCAGCTGGCGAGCCGGTGACGTGCGGCTGACAGAACGGGAGGGCTTGGCCGGTCTCGAGGCATTGTCCGGCGAGGACTCCGACGTGGTCACGATGTCGCTGTCCGCCTCGTGTACCCACATGGCCGTGCTGGCCAGCCTCGAACGAGGGGACCTGGCGACCGCATCGGGTCTGCTGCACCGCTTCGACGACCGCTGGCCCGAACCCCCGGCCGTCCTCTCGCTGGTCCGGATGCAGCGTGCGCGGGTCGCCGAAGCGCTGGCCCGCGACGAGCCGACCGAGACCCTGCGGCTGGCCCGGTCGCTGGCCGATGCCGACCTCCGATCCGGAGCCGAGAATCCCGCAACCTCGTGGCGGGCGTTCGCGGTCTTGGCCCTGCTCCGCCTCGGCGAGCACGAGCAGGCCGCCGAGCTGGCGCAGACGCACCTCGCACGCGCCCGGGAGTGGGGTGCGCCGAGTGACGTGGGAGGGGCATTGCGGCTGCGGGCACGCACCGATCCGGACCGCCGTGCGGCCCTGCTCGACGAGGCGGTGGCGGTGCTGGAGTTCGCGCCCGACCGGCTCCAGCGCGCCTGGACGCTGGCCGATCTGGGCGAGTTCTACCGGGTGACCCGCCGCCGCTCTGAGGCTCGTGAGGTACTCCGACGCGCCGCCGAACTCGGCCACGCTTGCGGGTCCGGCGTACTGCAGGCCCGGGTGGTCGACGCGCTCGCGGCCCTGGGCGACCGTCCGCGCAGCATGATGTTCACGGGTCTGGAGTCGTTGACCGCCAGCGAGCGCAGGGTGGCCGACCTGGCCGGCGCCGGGCGCTCGAACCGCGACATCGCACAGGACCTGTTCGTGTCACCCAAGACAGTCGAAAATCATCTCGGCCGGGTGTACGTCAAGCTCGGCATCTGTGGTCGGCGGGAGCTGGCCCACGTCCTGGCCTAGGGCCACCGGCACGAGTCATTCCTGGCTCACCACGACGAGCGTGCGGACCCGCTGCCGGGCCACGGCCAGCGCCGAACGGGCGGTGAGCGGGTCCAGCGGGCCGAGGCTCTCGTCGACCACGAGGACGTCGGGTCCGGCCAGCAAGGCCCGGGCCAACCCGACCAGAGCGCGTTCGCCGTTGGACAGCTGCCACCCGGTCTCACCAACGACCTGAGCCAGTCCGGCCGGCATCCGCGCGAGCAGTCCGCCGAGACCCAGCTCGCCGCACAGCTCCCAGGCGTCGCGCAGGTCGGTCTCCGCGGCCGGCCAGCCCCGGGCAAGCAGCAGGTTGAACGCCATGGGGGCGAGCAGGACGTGGTCGTCGCAGAACTGGGGGGCCAGCCCGGCCCGTCCGGTCACCCGGCCGCCTACGGCCGGCCGCAGCCCCGCCAGCGCCTCGACCAGCGTCGACTTCCCCGAGCCGGACGGGCCACTGAGCAGGACACGATCGCCGGCGGCCAAGGCCAGCTGAACGCCGGACAGGATCGTCGTCGTACCGCGTCGGAGTTCGACGTCCTCGGCGGTCAACACGCGGCCAGCGGGCGGTAACAGCATCTGGTGCCGGTAAGGCCGCGGGCGCAGCAACGGGGTCAACTCCCGGGCGGCGATCGCGGCCGTGGTCAGCCCCAGCGCGGCCACTCCACCCCGGCGCAGGCCCGCCGCGGCGAGCAGGACGGCGCCGAGGGCCACGGCCAGCTGTTCCGCCGAGGCCTGCTCGCTCAACCCGGACACGGTGAGGGTGGCCAGCGCGAGAACCTGCCATAGGCCGGTGGCTCCGACCGAGACGAGCGCCGTCGTACGGTCGGACCTCGCTCCGGCCCGCGCGTATGCCGTGGTCGGGTCGGCCGGGCCGGCGCCCTGGACCCGTCGGGTCCGCTGTCCGGCGAGGTCTTCCAGGAGCCGACCGGTGTGGTCCATCCGCAAGCCGGTCTCGCGCGTCAACCGGGCGACGTGCACTCGGAGCAGGATGACGGCGGTGGTGGTCACTCCGAGCAGCACGAGGGCCAGCGGACGTCCGACCGGAACGGTGACCAGTACGGCTCCCGCGACCGCGACCTCGACCGCGGCGACCAGGGCCTGCAGGCCGCCGGTGGCGGCCAGCCCGGCCACCGGTTCGACCTCCATGATCCGACCCAGGATGGCCCCGGCACCCTCCCGACGAACGTGCTCCGGGTCGACTCCGAACGCCCCACGGAGCACGCGTCGTCGGAGCACACGGGACGCCTCGGTGGCGAACCGGCCCTCCAGCCAGGTACCGAGCGTGGCCAGCGCCGCGGCGGCGACGACCAGCGCGACCCAGGGCGTCAGGTCACTGGCACCGTCGCCGAGGTCGGTGACCACCGCGCCGATCACGGCGAAGGACGCGACGAAGGCGGCCAGCCGGAGGAGCTGGGTCAGCGTGTACGCCGCGAGCCAACTGGCCGCGGGCCGGACCGAGAGCGGACCCGACCCGGTGCTCGCTGCGGCGGTACTCGTCGCGCCCGGGGCCGCGTCGGGGGATCCGACGAGCGGGGTGGCGGCGCGCTGGTCAGCCGCGGCGGGTGGCGCCGTCCCCGTTCCCGTCGCCGGTTGCTCGCGGACCGAGCCTGCCGCGACTCGCAGCCGACGCCAGCCGGTGCTGTCGTCCAGGTCTTGGCGCAGCCCACGTTCGGCGGCCAGCAACGACGCGAAGACGGTGTCGGCGGCGGCCAGGTCGGCCGGATCGCCGTCCGCGACGATGCGGCCCCCGTCGACGACCAGCACCCGTCCGAAGCTGGCCGCGTCGGCGAGGTCGTGGGTGGCGCAGAGCAGGGTCGCGCCGGCCAGTGCCGCCGCGCGGTGGCGAGCAGCCGGCCGCGCTGCCCGCGATCGAGTCCGCGCAACGCCTCGTCGAGTACCACCAGCCGGACGCCGTCCTGGGCGAGGGCGCGCGCCAGCCGGACCCGCTGCGCCTCGCCGCCGGACAGCAGCCCCCCGTCGTCGCCGAGCGGCTGGTCGCCCACGCGCACCTGCACTGTGTCGAGTTCCGCGGCGGACAGCGCCCGACGTACCGCCTGCGGATCGCCGGCCCCGACGTTGTCGGCCATTGGCGCGTTCCACACCCGGACCTGCGGGTCCACCCAGGCCACGCCCGGCCAGAGCCGCTCCGCGGCGGCCCGGTCCAGCAAGACGCCGTCGATGCACACGGTGCCGGCGGTCGGCTCCAGCAGCCCGAGCAGCACCGCCATAAGTGTCGACTTGCCCGATCCGGAGGCGCCCACCACGGCGAGGTGTTCGCCGGGCGCGACATCGAGGTCGACGTCGGTGAGGACCGGCCGCCCGCCGGCCACGACGGACAGTCGCCGCAGGTGGATGGCGGCCGGCCCGGCCACCCCGGCCTCGGCCCGGCGGCCGGCGCCCTCCTCGACGGGAGCCTCGAGGGGCTCGGCCAGCCGCAGGGCCAGCGTCCGCAGGCCCGGCCAATGCTGGGCCAGCAGGGTGAGCCGCTCGCCGGCCAACGGGATGCCCAGCGCCCACAGGACGACGAGCAGCGCGGTGGCCGGTCGGTTCAGGTCCGGGAGGGTCACGGTCACGATGAGGACGGCGAGGATCGCCCCCAGTCCGTTCTGGACGACGGCAGCCGCGGTGCGCGCGCGACCGGCGGCGAGGGCGGCGCCCCGCCAGTGGCCGAGCCGTTCGGTGTGTTCCGCACCGAGGGCGTCGATACCGCCGAGCGAGCGGATCGGGTGCACCGCGAGTACGCCGTCCAGCTCCAGCTGGGCCAGCGCCGCCGAGTGCTCGACGTGTCGTTGCTCCCGTTCCCGCAGCGGTGGTTGGACGGCGACCGCGGTCAGGCCGACCAGCGCCGCGGCGGCCAGCACCAGTGGCGCGGCGGGCGGGTGGGTGACGATCAGGGCCACGGCCAGCACGACGAGTTCGACCGCGGCGACGCCGGCCTGGCCGAGCAGGAGCGGGAGGTTGCGCAGCTCGTGCAGCTGATGCGCGCGACCGGCCAGATCCGAGCTCGGCCGGGAACGCAGGTAGCGGTCGGGTAGCAGCGGGATCCGCTCGCGCAGTCCCCGTCGCAGCCCACCTTCCAGGCGCCTGCCCAGGGTGAGCAGCCGACCGGCCAGACCCAGCTCCACAAAGGCCAGGACCGCGGTCAGCCCGAGTGCCGCGGCCAACGCCGGCCCGGGGCGAGCCTGGTCGATCGCACCGCGCAGCGTCGCGGTGAGGAGCACGCTCAGCCCTCCGGCCAGGAGCACGAGGGCTCCGAGTCCGAGCCAGGCCGCACGCGCGACACCTGTCTCGTCGAGCAGCCGCCGGGCCGGGCGGGCCGGGCCGGCGCGCAGCGCCGCCTGCAGGTCCCGGGGCAGGGTGTCCGGGTCCGGGGGATCTGCGGCCAGCCCGCGGGCCTGCAGCTGTACGGCGCCGCGCAGGACGACTTGCTCGTCCTCGCTCGGACGGGCGAACCAGGACTCGTCGGCAATCGTCTCGGGTGTCTCCAGAACCGAGTCCAATAGGCGCACCGCCTCGGCGGGACGTCGCCGGGCGCCGCCGCGCTGGCGTACCGCGGCGTCCAGCGTGGCCACGGCTCGCCAACCGGCGGCCCTGGCGTCGGCGATGCGGCGATCGGCTTCGGGGGAGCGAATTCCCAGCGCCGCCAACCGGCGCCGCAGGCCCGCCCGGAACGCCGGCCCCTCGGCGTACGCCGCGAACGCCGCCGCGGGAACGGGCTGCTCGTGCCGGTAGAGCCTGGACTCCAGGGATCGCCTGCGGACCAGCAGCCGGCCCGCGGCCGGGTCCATCACCTGGATGTGGCGACCGTGCGCGCGCCATCCGATGACGAAGTGCGGCATCCCGCTCGGAAGCCCGACGACGAGCAGCGCCGGTAGCGAGGCGGGCAGGACGTGATCGGCCGGCACCATGACCTGTACGCAGTCCAGGCCCAGACCGGCCGCGGCGGTCTCCAATGCGTTGATCGACGTCCCGTCGACATCGGTCCGGCAGGCCTCGCGCAGACCGCCGTAGGAGATGGGTACGCCGAAACCGGCGAGCAGGGACCGCAGCGCGGCCGGTCCGCAGTCCATCCCCGACGTCTGGATCGTCTCGGGAACGATCCTCCGCTGCTGCCCACGCGTCACGTCAGGGCCGCGCTCGTTCCTGGGCCAGCCGCAGGAACGGGTGGTCGGCGACGACCTTGCCCTGCAAGACCTGAACCGCGCGGCCGGCGTACGCCCGCGCCGTGGCGGTGTCTCCCTGGTCGGCGGCCAGCTGCCCGAGGTTGAGCAGCGTCGCGGCCAGCTCCGGGTGGTCGGCGCCGAGGGCGCGCTCGCGGGCCACCAGCCCCTCGGTGTACGCGAGGGCGGCCTCGTCGAGTCGGCCGGCGCGGTGCAGCGCGGCCCCCAGCGTGGTCCGCGCGATCGCGACCTCGACGTGGTCGGGGCCGAGCACGGCGGCGAACTCCTCGGCTGCCTGGCGCAGCAGGCTCATCGCCTCGTCGTGGCGGCCCAGCTCGGACAGAATCGAGCCGAGCTGTCCCCGGTCCGCGCAGGCGCCGGCGGGGTTCACTCGCTGGCTCAGCTCCAGGGCCGCGCGGGTGTGCCGCTCGGCTTCGGTCAGGTCGCCGCGGGTGTGCGCGAGACCGCCGAGGTTGTGGTGCAGGCCGCCGAGCATCGCATCGTCACCACCCCGTGCCTGGAGGATCGCGAGGGCATGACCGTAGTGGGTCGCGGCCAGGTAGACCTCGCCGGTGAACTTCGCGGTCACGCCGATGCCGTTGTGCAGCAGCATGGCCTCGCTGTCGTCTCCCGTGGCCATGGCCTCGGCCAGGGCCAAGTCGTACTCGGCGCGCGCGGCAAGCCGATCTCCGCCCAGTTGCAGGGCGTCGCCGTGCAGTCGCCTGGCTACGGTTCGCTCGCGCCCCGGCTGTGCGGCGGTGACGGCCGCGGATGCCGCAGCGAGCGCCGTCGCCACGTCGGCCCGGCGGAGGGCGTCGTCGGCGCGCGCGATCAGCCCAGCCGCGGTGTCGTCGGCCGGGCTGATCGGGTCGGTGTGCATGGCGAGGACGGGATAGTGCCGGATCAGCGAACGACGCCTTCGGCGTGGTTCCACGTGAGGCCGCCGGCGGTGACGTCCGTGCGGGCGACGATGCCCTCGGCGTGGTTCCACTTGAGGCCGCCGGCGGTGACGTCGGTGGCGACGACGATGCCTTCGGCGTGGTTCAGCCAGATGCCGCCGCCGCCAGGGCCGGCGGTGACGTCCGTGCGGACGACGATGCCCTCGGCGTGGTTCAGGCTCCAGCCACCGGCGGTGACGCCGCTGCTGACGGTGATGCCGGACTGGCTCCGGGGGGTGGTGGCGCTGCTCATGCTGGGCTCCTGACTGGTGGGGTTGATGTGATGTCAGGACTCTGACGCCCAGCGCCGCGGAAGGCATGAGGGGTGATCCCTCATTTCTCAGCCGCACCCCCCCACTCCGGTGAGGACGGCCTTCACCCACCGGCTTCGGGGCAGACTGGCCTGGTGGTGGCCGACCAGGTGCGGCAGGGCTGCTTCGCCCTGGCCTTTGTGATCAGCCTGGCCGTGCTGTTCGCACCGGCCGCCACGGTCCCCACCGCGCCGCCGGGCACGGACGTTGTCGTGCACCTGGCCGTGTTCGCCGCGCTGGCCTACACCAGCGTGCTGGCCGGACTGCCGCTGCTACTCGCGGCGGTGGCGCTGCCGGCGTACGGCGGGGTGAGCGAACTCATCCAGGCCGTGCCGGCGCTGGGACGTTCGGCCAGCCTGCTCGACTGGGTTTCCGACCTCGTGGGCGTGGGCTTGGGCCTTGGGGTCGCGCTGGCGGTACGGCGCACCGACCGCTGGTGGGCGCCGCAGCGGCTGCGGTAACTCGCGCGCTCGTCGCCGGGTCAGCCCTTGGCCTTGGCGAACTCGGCGACCATGGTGGCGCAGAAGGCCGGCAGGTCGTCGGGCTTGCGGCTGCTGATCAGGTTGCCGTCGACGACGACCTCCTGATCGACGACGTTGCCCCCGGCATTGCGAATGTCGGTGCGCACGCTCGGCCATGAGGTGAGGGTCCGGCCGCGCACGACGTCGGCCTCGACCAACGTCCACGGACCGTGGCAGATCACCGCGACCGGCTTGCCGCTCGTGACGAAGTCCCTGACGAACGACACGGCATCCTGGTCGGTCCGCAGCTTGTCCGGGTTGCTGGTGCCGCCGGGAAGCAGGAGGGCGTCGTAGTCGTCCACGCCGACCGCCGAGACCTGCTTGTCCACCTGGAACGTGTCCGCCGGGCTGATGTCGCTGTTGGTCGCCCGGATCTCCCCATCCGCCACCGAGATCAGCTGGATCTGCGCGCCGGCCGTTTCCAGTGCATCCCGCGGCTGCGTGAGTTCGACCTGCTCCACGCCGTCAGTGGCCAGGATCGCCACGCGCATGCCCTTCAGCTCGCCCGCCATCGCCCCTCCTCGTTTCGTCGTTGTCGGGAAAAGGGTGCCCTATGGAGCGGGCGGGAAATGTCGATCGAACGTGCTCACCAACGGTCGTGGTGCAGGACCGAGCTCAGCGGCTGACGCGCGGCGGAACGGAATCCGTCACCGGTGTAGTACGCGGTGGGGATCAACGCCCCCTGCCGGATCTCCGGGGGCAGGCCCAGCAGGTCGGCGATCTCCCTCTCGTAGGTCAAGTGCAGCGTCGTCCATGCCGTGCCGAGCCCGCGGGCCCGGGCGGCCAACATGTAACTCCAGGCCGCCGGCAGCACCGAACCCCACAGCCCAGCTTGGGTGCCAGCCGGCAAGGAGCCGCGGACGGCGACGCAGGGGATGACCAGCACCGGAACGTCGGCCATCCGGTCGCCGAGCACGGCGACGCTGTCGCCCACCCGCCGCTGAACCGCTGCCCGCTGCGGATCGTCGGCGAACAGGCGACCGGCTGCCCCCTCGGAGTCCAGGTAGCGCTGGACGGCCTTGCGGTACAGCTCGCCCACCTCACGCCGGACGGCGGCGTCGGTCACGACCACCCAGTGCCAGTCCTGCCGGTTCGACCCCGACGGGGCCTGCAGGGCCACCTCCAGGCACTCGTGCACGAGGTCGAGCGGCACCGGTCGCGTCAGGTCGAGCCGGCGGCGTACGGAGCGGGTCGTCGTCAGCAGCTCGTCGGGCGACAGTGGAATCGTCATCGGCGGCGCTGCTCGCTACTCGGTCCGACGTGGGCGGACAGCCAGGCCGTGATGTCGCCCAGCTCGCGCCAGGCGTCGCGAACCCGGGTGCCCGCCTTGGCGGTGTGCAGCCACACTGCCGGCTCCCAGTGTTGGAAGGCGATCATCGACTTGTAGCGCAACAGGTCGATTCGCGGATGGTCGGCGCTGAACCCGCGCGGCTTGGTGGCCAGCCGCTCGCCGTCGACGCTCCACTTGCGGCCGCGCAGGTCCGCGACGAGTCGCTCCAGCTGGGCGCCCTGGACGTCGTCGTCCACCGCCCGGCGCAGCCGGACCACCTGGTCGGGCGCCGTGTGGTAGATCCCGCCGCCGACCATCAGCCCGTCGGCGGTGAGCTGCACGTAGTACTGGCCGACGCTCGCGGCGACCGCGGACTTGTACGGCGTCTTGTCCTTGCTGAACCGCACATCACGGAACGGGCGGTAGAGCTTGGCCGCACCGAACTCCGGTTCCAGGTCGTCCAGCAGGGCTTGCATCGGCGCCCTGACTTGCTCGTCGTACACCGGCTTGTGGGCCGTCCAGTACGTCTTGGAGTTGTCCGCCTCCAGGCCCTCGTAGAAGATCAGTGCGGCCTCCGGGAACCCTTGGAACTTCATGTCGGCTCCCCATCTATGGCGGTGGGGCCCAGTGTGGTGTGCAGGCGGATCTCGCGGATCGCCGTACCGTCCGGCTCCAGGGTGCGCACCCAGCCGTCGCGGGCCCAGCCGGCCGACTCGTAGAAGCCGACGGACGCCGTGTCGCGCTCCAGGACCCAGGCCTGCAAGGCGGTACGGCGATCGGCGCGGGCGTGGTCGACGACCGCCGCGAGCAGCCGGCTCCCGTGACCGCGGCGTCCCCAGCGCGGTTGCACGAGCAGGGTCGTCACCAGCCCCGCGTCGGCCCGCTCGTCGTCGGGTTCCAGTCCCGCGAAGCCGACCAGGGTGTCCCCTTCAACGGCCACAAAGACGTGGTATCCCGGTCCGGGTGGCGCTTCGATCGCCGTGCGCCACAGCTGCCCGGCCCGGTCCTGGTCCGTCGCGGCGAGGACGTCGACGGGGAGGTGCCCGCCGTACGCCGTCCGCCAGGTGGACAGCTGCACCCGCGCGATCTCGGCGGCATCGGCGGCCCGGGCGGGACGCACGCTTGCATCAGCCACCCGGCGAGCCTACGTGCCGGTCCGCACGTGCCCCGGCGGGTGTCGGGACCCTGGAACTCCTCAGCCCCGGCGTACGGCGATCGACGTACGCCGCACCGGGCGGACGCTGATCACCCCGCGCACGGCCAGCGCGCGCACCACGTCCCGGTACTGTGCCGCCCGGTGCAGCCGGCCGGCGAGGTCGTCGAGGGTGACACGGTGCTGCAGGTCGCAGGGCACCTCCTCCACCTGCAGCCCACGGCGCAGCAGGTCGATCGTCAGTGCGGTCTCCACGCCCCATCCGGCGGCCAGCGGCAGCGCGGCCTCGAACGCCCGGCGGGTCAGGCAGCGGATGCCGGACAGCGGCTGCGTCGCGACCCAGCCGGTGGCTCGGGAGATGCCGGCGCGCGCCAGCTCGACGACCCGGCCCCGTCCGCCGGCCACCTCGTGCGGGGTCGGGAGCAGGGCGATCGTCATATCGGCGAGGCCGGCGAGGACCGGTCCGACCAGCGGCGCACAATGGGTCGCCGTCGGGCCGAGGTCGGCGTCGATGAACAACAGCGCCCGCTCCTCGTTCGGCGCGTCGAGTTCGGCGACCGCGTCCGCACCACTGCGCATGGCGGCCGCCTTGCCGCGGTTCTGCGGATGGACCACGACCCAGGCCTCGGCGGCGAGGGCGATGGCGGCGGTGTCGTCGGTGCTGCCGTCGTCCACGACGACGACGAGGTCCACTCCGGGTATCAGCCACGCCGCGGTCACGGTGGCGGCGATCCGCTCGTCCTCGTTCTTCGCCGGAATGATGACCGCGACACCTGCCATGACGCCCCCTCCGGCCACTTGGCCGGGTCAGACAATCACCTTCGGCGCTCGTTCCGGACACGGTCAGGACACGATTGGGTCACCCTGCGGCGCCCCTCAGCCGAACGCCAGGTTCAGGTTCGCTTCAGCCGGTCCCTGGTACCTCTGGGGTCTCGACCGCCACCTGGGCGGTGCGGCCCGAAGGAGTTCTCGATGAAGCGACGGATTGCCGTACTTCTGTTGGTCCCCGCGCTGGGCGTACTGGCAACGGTGCCGGGTGGCACGGCCACTGCCGGTGAATCGGCCCGGCCGTTCAAGGCGGCCGATCTGAAGATCGAGATCAACGCCACCGACGGTGATGCCGGGCTGCAGATCTTCCTCGACGACGAGGCGTGGAAGCACATCACCATCGTCCATCCGAACGGCGATGTGCTGGTGGACGTGCAAGCCTCTGGAGTCCTGACCGACTACGGACTGACCGAGTTGTTCTCCGAGAGCAGCGAGCCTCCGTTCAGCCAATTCCCGCTGCCGGAGTTCAAGCGGCTGTTCCCGGAGGGCGACTACGTCTTCCTCGGCACCCTCATCGACGGAACGAAGCTGCGCAGCGCGGTTCCGCTCACCCATGACCTGCCGATCGGCCCGGTCATCGTGTCCCCGAGGCCGGACAGCGTGCTCTCCCCGGACGGCGTGACCGTCCGGTGGCTGGCCACGCCGCAGCGGCCGGGGGTGGACGTCACCGGCTACCAGGTGCTGGTGGTGGCCGAGGACGGCTCGCAGACGCTCAGCGCGGATCTCCCGGCCTCGGCGCGGGAGTTGACCGTGCCCCCGCAGTACCTGCGGCCGGGCCGCGAGTACAAGGTCGAGGTTTTGGCCATCGAGACCAGCGGCAACCAGACCTTGCGGGAGGTCTCCTTCGCGACCCGCTGAGCCGCCTGGTCGGGTGGCTTCGATCGTCGGCCGAGTTGTCAGAACGGGGTCGGGCGCTAGCGCCACACCGTTCTGACAACTCGGGATTGGGGAGGGGTATGGGGGCGACAGGCCGGACGAGAGGCGGTCACTCGTGTCCGTGGCGTTCGTACTGTTCCTCACCACGCTGCTGGTGATCGTCGCCGTCTGGGTAGTGGTCACCCTGCGCCAGCCCCCGATCCGCCTCCGTCGGTCCGCCGGCTACCGGCACACCGAGAACCCCGACTACATGCCGGGCCACACCGGCCAGAGCGGCATCTGATCAGTCAGCGCGACGGCGTCCAGCCGAACTCCGCGCCGGCGTCGAGCAGGACGTCGTACAACGCCTGACCGTAGGACCGGTCGACCAGCAGCAGGTACGAGCGTTCGCTCCGGACGTCGTCGCGGACCAGCACCACGGCCAGCCCGGCCAGCGGGCAGCGCCGTAGCGTCGCGTCCGGAGTCAGCGGATCGGACAGGTCCAGCGCGCACACCCTGGAGAGCAGCTCCGTCGCGAGGGGACCGGACAGCCGCAGCGCGGTCAGTCCGTGGGTGAGATCGACGCCGTCGTCCGACGAGGGAGCGCCCTGCGTGAGCAGCAGGACCTCGTCGTACCCGTAGCCGAGGGCCAGCCCGCCGTCGGCCCGACGCTCGACCAGTCCGAACGCCACGGTCGGTGGCGCACCGCGCACCACCGTCTTGTGCAGCCCGCTCACATCGGCCAGCCGGACCCCCCGGCCGCTGACCGCCGGGCCGGAGACGGCGCTCACCGCAACCGGGCTAGGCACGCAACTTCACCCCTTCGGGATCGACGTGGGCGTGCTGCGGCATGACCCGAGCCTGCAGGGAACCGCCGCCGGGCAGCCGGACGGTCACCGTCGTACCGGCCGCTGTCAGGTGCGGCGCCACCATTGCCAGGCAGACCGAACGGCCGAGGGTCGGTGACATCCGGCTGGAGGTGATCCGCCCGACGATGCGCGTCCCGTCCTCGACGATCTGGCTGGCCTCGGGCGGTACGGCCGTCCCGTCCACCGGCTGCAGGCCGACCAGGTGCAGGTAGTCCTCCCGCATCAGCTGCCAGGCCAGCTCCGGCTTGCCGGCGAAGTCGGGCTTGTCGGCCTTGACCGCCCAGCCGAGCCCGGCGCCGTAGGCCTGGGTCAGCCCGTCGGTGTCCTGCCCGACGATCAGGTGCCCCTTCTCCAGCCGCAGGATCCGCTGTGCCTCCACCCCGAACGGTCGTACGCCGACGTCCGCCCCCGCGTCGAGCAGCGCCTCCCAGACGTGCAAGCCGTAACCGGCCGGGACGTGCACCTCGAAGCTCAGCTCGCCGGTGAACCCGATTCGCCACACCACGCAGTCCTCGACGTCGGCCACCCGGCCGGTCCGGACGCGCATGTAGCCGAAGGCCGAGGCGGACAGATCCAACGAGGTCAGCCGGGCGAGCAGCTCGCGCGAGCGTGGCCCCGCCACGTTGATGCTCGCGTAGTTCGCGGTCACCGGCGTGACGTGTACCTGGAGGTCGCGGCGCTGGGTCTGCAGCCAGCGCTCCATCCAGTCGTGCGCCGCATCGGCGCCCGAGGAGGTCGTGGTCATCAGGTAGTGCTCCGGCCCGAGGCGGCCGGTGACGCCGTCGTCCAGTACCACCCCGTCCTCGGCGCACATCACGCCGTAGCGGACCGACCCGACGTCCAGCTTGCGCCAGCGGTTGACGTACAGCAGCTCCAGCAGCGAAGGGACGTCGGCACCACGCAGGTCGAACTTGCCCAACGGCGTGACGTCGATCAGCCCGACCGCCTCGCGGACCGCCCGCACCTCGGCCACGGGATCGCCGTAGTGGTCCGGCCGGATCCAGGCGCCGGCGTACAGCGGTACGGCGCCGTGCGCGTCGTGCCATCCCTGCACCGGGGAGCGCCGCAGCAGGCTGTGGGAACGGCCGGCGAGCGCGCCGAGACTGACGGGAACGTACGGCGGGCGTCCCGTCGTCGTCCCGGTGGCCGCGAGGTCCGCGCCGGTGGCGGCGGCCACGGCGGCGATGCTGTTGACGGCCTCCAGCTTGCCCTGGGCCGGTCCCATGGTCGCCGTCGTGTAGCGCTTGGCCAGCTCGATCGAGTCGTACCCTTCGCGCACCGCCGCGCGCAGGTCCTTGGCCGACACGTCCTCGGAGTAGTCGACGATGCCGTCGGTCGCGCCGAGGAACAGCTCCGGGTGCGGGGCGGGTTGCAGGGCCGGTACGTCGACGTGCCCGTCGTGCACCGCCGGCACCGCCGCGCCCGGCACACCCGCCGCGAGCACCGAGGCGACGCGCATCGCCCGTCGGGCGGCGTCGCGGCCCACGGCCCGGCCGTGCTCGATGAGCTGCTCGAGCGTTCCGTCGCCGACCAGGCCACCGGCGGCACTGACGTCGTCGGGGAGTCCGGTGGCCACGAAGCGCGCCGCGTCGGCCCGGTACGTGGCCCTACCCCCGGCCAGGGTCAGGAGGGTCAGCGGCGCCGTCCACCCCACGGCGGTGACCACCAGGTCGCACTCGACGACGGTTCCGTCGGAGCACTCGACGGCCTGGACGCCGCTTCGACCGCGGATCCGGGTGATGTCCTCGCCGGCCCGGGCGTCGAGCACCCGGACCACGTCCACCCCGACGCGGCTCAGATCGTCGGCGGCCGCGGCCCCGGATGCGTTGGCGGACAGGACGACCGCCCGATCACCCGGCCGGACGGCGTAGAGGTTGACCAGCCGGCGGACCGCGGTGGAGAGCATGACCCCCGGCAGGTCGTTGCCGCCGACGACGTACGGGCGTTCGATCAGGCCGGCCGCGACGACCAGGTGCTTGGCCCGCGCCTTGACCATCCGCTCCCGCACGGTGCCAGTCGCCCCGCCGGCCCCGGCGCGCTGCAGGACCGAGACCCAGTTGCCGTCGTACCGGCCGGTGACCACCGAGTCGGTCAGCACCTCGACCGAGCCGGCCGCCATCGCCGCCCGCAGGTCGCGGAGCGCCGCGAGGTCGTCCGGCCCGCCCCAGCGCAGGTGCCCGCCGAGCTCTTGCTCCTCCTCGACCAACAGGACCGACACCCCGGCCCCGGCCGCGGCTGCCGCAGCGGCCATCCCGGCCGGTCCGCCGCCGGCGACGAGCACGTCGGGGTGGACGTACCGGTGGTCGTAGCGCTCGGGCGCCGGCTCGCTCGGAGCGTGGCCGCCGTGGGAGAAGCGGCCCAGGACGGCCTCGTACGCCGGCCAGAGCCGGGCCGGACGCATGAACGTCTTGTAGTAGAAGCCGGGGCCGAGGAACCGGCCGACGAGCTGGTTGGCCGCCTTGACGTCGAAGCGCAGCGACGGCCAGGTGTCCTGCGGCCGGACGTCCATGCCCGCGCGGACGAGCCGGTGCGCGCCGCGGACGTTGGGCTCGCCGTCGACGGTGACCATGCAGTTCGGGTCGTGGAAGTCGGCGCTGAGCAGTCCGCGGGGGCGGTGGTACTTCATGCTGCGTCCGAACACGCGGACCCCGGCGGCGGCCAGCGCGGAGGCGATGGTGTCCCCGGCGTACCCCTGGTGGTCGCGGCCGACCCAGCGGAACCGGATGGGCCGGTCGCGGTCGATCACCTCGCCGGGCTGCGGCTGGAGCCGGGTCACGACACTGCCTCCTTGCGCGCCAACCGCGCCGCCGTCACCGTGTTGGTGAGGCTGTCGCGTTCGACGACGACGTATTGCCGACACCCCGACCGGTGCAGCCACAGCTCGGTGACGGCGCCGGCGCGGTTGGCCCGCAGGTACAGGTAGGACCGCCACTGCTCGGGGCTGGCCGACTGCGGTTCCGGGCGGCGGACGGTCTCGTCGACGAAGCGGAACTCCAGGGCGTCGCGGGGGCCGCAGAGCGGGCACGGGATCAGCATCAGTGGCCCACCGCGGCGGCGCCGCGTTCGCCGACCAGCCGGCCCTCGGCGAAGCGCGCCAGGTCGAAGCCGGCGATCAGCTCCGGCGTCTTGCCGGTGGCGACCAGCTCGGCCATCGTCTCGCCGGCCACGGGACCGGCCTTGAAGCCGTACGTGCCCCAGCCCACGTCGAGGTAGAAGCCGTCCACCGGCGTCACGCCCATGACCGGCGAGAAGTCCGGGGTCATGTCGCACAGCCCGGCCCACTGCCGCAGCACCCGCAGCGGGGCCAACGCGGGCATCAGCTCCAGGACGTGCCCGGCCACGCTCTCGGTGAACTGCAAGGAGCCGCGCATCGAGTACGAGGGGAACGGGTCGACCGCGGCCCCGAAGACCAGTTCGCCGCGGGCGGTCTGGCTGACGTATACGTGCAGCGAGCCCGACACCACGACGGTCTTGAGGAAGGGCCGGACCGGCTCGGTCACCGCCGCCTGCAGCGGGAACGTCGTGATGGGCAGCCGCACGCCGGCCATGTCGGCGATGAGCGTGGCCCAGCCCGCGGTGCAGTTGACGACGACGGGCGTCGAGATCGGTCCGCGGCTGGTCTGCACGCCGCGCACCGCGTCACCCTCGACGTCAATGCCGGTGACCTCGGTGCCCTGGTGCAGGTGGACGCCCAGCGCGTCCGCGGCCCGGGCGTAGCCCCAGACCACTGCATCGTGCCGGATGATCCCGCCCGGCGGGTGGTAGAGCCCGCCCAGGATCGGATGGTGGGCGGTGTCGGACAGGTCAAGCTGCGGCACGAGCCGGCCGACCTCGGCCGCTCCGATCACGTCGGAGTCCACGCCCTGCAGCGCGTTGACCTCCGCCCGCCAGCGCATCGTGCGCAGCGAGGCGTCGTTGTGGGCCAGCGTCAGGTGCCCGCGCTGGGAGAACATCACGTTGAAGTTCAGGTCGGTGGACAGCTCCTCGTACAGCTTGACCGAGCGGTCGTAGAAGCGAACCCCCTCGGGGGTCAGGTAGTTCGACCGGATGATGGCCGTGTTGCGGCCGGACCCGCCGCTGCCCAGGTAGCTCTGCTCGAGGACCGCGACGTTGGTCAGGCCGTGGTTGCGGGCCAGGTAGTACGCCGTGGCGAGGCCGTGAACGCCCCCGCCCACGATCACCGCGTCGTACGTCGGAGCCAGCTCGCGCGGCCGCCAGATCCGCGGCCAGTCAGCCCTTGAAAGGCCGTGGCGGGCCAGGCTCAGAGCCGAGAAGCGGCGCGGTAGCGGTGTCCGCGGTCGTTGCCGCTGACGGGACGGCATCGCCATATGGGCAACGTAGCAGCGGGACCGCCCCAAGGCGAGGCCTACCCCGCGACGCGCGGTGACAGGGCGACGGTGTGGGTCAGCAGGGCCTCGACGCCGGAGCCCATCGCCGCCACGTCGAAGCGGGCCGCCGGCCCCTGCAGGCCGAGGATCGCGACCAGCCCGCCGCGACTGTCCAAGACCGGCGCGGCCACCGCGTTGAGGTCGTCCTCGCGCTCACCGACCGCCTGCGCCCAGCCGCGGGCGCGCACGACGGTGAGCTGGCGGGCCAGCTCGCGGCGGTCGGTCACGGTCTGCCTGGTGTAGGCCTGCAGCGGGCCTGCGGGCAGCCGTCCACCGTGGGCTAGAAACACCTTGCCGGTCGCGGTGGCGTGCCCGACGCTCGGCCGGCCGACCTCGGCCACGCTGCGCACCGACGACGGGCTCTGCACGTAGTCCACGGTCATGGTGGTCTGCTCACCGGGGATGGACAGGGTCGCGGTCTCCCCGGTGGACTCGGTCAGCGCGACGAGGTGCGGACGGGCCACCTCGCGCAGGTCGACCCGGGCCAACGCCGCGTTGCCGAACTGCACCAGCCGCAGACCGAGCCGGTAGCGGCCGCTGTCCGGTACCCGGCGGACCAGCTCGTCGCGAGCCAGTGTGGCGAGCACCCGGGACACCGAACTGGCGTTGATCCCGGTCAGGCGGGACAGCTCATTGGTCCCCATGTCGCGCGGCGACTCGGCCAGTGCGGTGAGCACGGC
>JACCSC010000019.1 GCA_013813215.1 Geodermatophilaceae bacterium
GATCGGTGGTCGCCACCAGCCGGGCGACGTTCAACTGGGTGAAGCCGAAGTCGATCAGCGCCCGGGCCGCCTCGGCGGCGTACCCGCGGCGCTGGTGCTCCGTGGCGACAGCCCAGAACATGCCCACCTCGGGCACCGCCAGGGCGCCCCTCCCGCCGTACGCCGGTAGCAGCCCGAAGGGCATCAGTGACGGCACCAGCCCGACCAGGCCGACCAGCTCGTCGGTGTCCCGCAGCGCGACGCCGTACTCCCCGTAGCCCGGCTGATGCGCGCGGCGGCGGAACTCGTAGTCCAGCACCGTCCAGTCCAACCAACGGGCCCGTAGCTCGCGCGAGTGGTCGTCCATCTGCAGGTCGAGGTCCAGGATCCGGTGCACGTCGTCGAGGTCGGCGGCGGCCAGGTCCCTGACCACGAGCCGCGGCGTGCGGAGCCTCACGACGGCGGGGCGAGCCAGCCGACCGTGACCCGGTCCGGGAGGGCGAACCGCTCCAACGGCAGCAGCGTGGACGCGCTCGGCCCCCGCAGCGACTGGATCGACCCGTCGGCGTCGAAGGTGTAACGCAACAGCTCCCCGGGCGCGCCGTAGCCGGAGCCCCCGGCTATCCGCAGCGTGGTGTCGTCCACGATCTCGAGTTCCGGCATCGGCTCGGCCGGGTCGGCGACGGTCGGTGCCATGAGGAACAACCGCCCGCCGAGCAGGGCGACGTCGTTCACCGACCACAACGAGGCGAAGCGGCCGGTGAACCGCTCCGAGCCCGCCGGCGTGGGTAGCGCGCCGTCGCACGCCCGGTCGAGCAGCTTGACCACACCGTGCAGCAGGCTCTCGGCCGGTCCGTCGATGGCGTTGGTGAACACGGACACCGCCAGCCCGGCCTCGGGGTCGAAGGCCGACGCCGTGGCGTGGCCGGGGTAACCGCCGCCGTGCCCGATCAAGGTGCGGTCGCCCACCTCCGTGACCGACAACCCGAGGCCGTACCGCTTGTCCGGCGTGTCGGTCGGCCAGCCGCCGTGCTGCATCTGCCGCTTCGACGCGTCATCGAGCAGCCGCTCGTCACCGCGGCAGTGGGCCGCGAAGTACCGGACCAGGTTGGCGGCGGTGGAATAGCACCCGGTCGCCGCAGCCAACGCCCCGGTGTCGACGTGCTCGATCGGGACCCGGCGCTCGGCGTAGGCCAGCGCGGTGTAGCCGGTCGCGTAGTCCGCCGCCCGGGCCGGGTCGTACTCCGCGCCGGTGTCGGTCAGGCCCAGGGGTTCGACGATGGACTCGCGGATCACGTCGGCGTACGTGCGTCCGGTCACGCCCTCGATCGCCAGGCCGAGCAGGCCGTAGCCGATGTTGGAGTACTTGAACCGCTCGTTGCGCTGCAGCACCAGCGCCTTCGCGTCCTCGACCAGCGCGGCCAGCCCGTCCGGTCCCGGGAACGGTCCGCCCAGCTGCCAGAAGTCGCCGTCGAAGCTGTCCCGGACGAGGCCGGAGGTGTGCTGCAGCAGTTCCCGGACGGTGACCTCGGCCAGCGCGTCGGACACGTCACCGAAAAGGGCGTCGCAGCGGTCGTCCAGACGCAGCTCACCGCGCTCGACCAGCTGCAGGATCGCGGTCGCGGTGAAGGTCTTGGAGTGCGAGGCGATCCGGAACAGATGCTGCGTGGTCAACGCTTCGCCGCGCTCGACGTCGGCGTGGCCGTGCGCGGTGGACAGGGCGAGTGCGCCGTCGTACCAGGCGGCGGCCTGTACACCGGGGATTCGCAGGTACCGCTGCCGGAAGGCGAGCCAGTCTTCGGCGTACGCGAGCGCCTGGGCGACCGCCGCCGGGTCGAGGTCAGGAGCGCTCACCGCCGGCCCGCCGTCGGTGTGTCGGTCACGCGGGGTCAGTCGGGGATGTAGTCGAACGCGTCCGGGTTCGGGCCGGTCCGGCCGTCCTCGCCGCGGTCCAGCCCGCTGATCGCCTCGACGTCGTCCTCGGTGAGCTCGAAGTCGAACAGCGCGAAGTTCTCCTCGACGCGGGAGGGCGTCACCGACTTGGGGAAGATGATGTCCCCGCGCTGCAGATGCCAGCGCAGGGTGACCTGGGCGGGCGTCCGGCCCAGCCGCCCGGCGATCGCGGTGATCACCTCGTCGTCCAGTACACCGCCTTGCGCGATGGGCGACCACGCCTCGGTGGCGATGCCGTGTTCCTGCCCGTACGCGCGGACCGTCTCGTTGGTGAGGTACGGGTGGACCTCGATCTGGTTCACCGCCGGTACGACGTCGGTCTCGGCCGCCAGCCGTTCCAGGTGCTCGACCTGGAAGTTCGAGACACCGATGGAGCGCACCCCGCCCTGACGCTGGAGGTCGATCAGCACCTTCCAGGTGGACACGAAGTCGCCGTCGTACCGCGTCGGCAGCGGCCAGTGGATGAGGAACAGGTCGAGTTGCTCGACGCCGATCGCGCTCAGCGTGTCGGCGAAGGCCTTGCGGGCCCGGTCCGGTTCGTGGAACCCGTTGTTGAGCTTGCTGGTGATGTACACGTCGGCCCGGCCGAGCCCGGAGTCCCGGACCGCCTCGCCGACCTCCTTCTCGTTGCCGTACATCTGTGCGGTGTCGATGTGCCGGTAACCGGCGGTCAGCGCGGTGGCGACCGCGTCGCGGGTCTCGGCCGGTTCGATCTGGAACACGCCGAAGCCGAGCTGCGGGATGCGGTTGCCGTCGTTGAGGGTGATCGTGGGGACCGTCATGCGACCGACTTAACCATGCGCGGCCCCGGGCCGCTGGTGGCATTATCGGTCCGTGGTGTCCCAGGTGGACGCGGCGTACGCCGACGTTGCACAGGCCGAGCTGTACGATGCCGAGTGCCCCTGGCACCCACAGGACGACGTCTACTTGGCGCTGGATCTCGCGGCCGCATCCGTGCTCGACGTGGGCTGTGGCACGGGGACTCGGCTGGTCCGGGCGCGCGAGGTCGGCCACCGCGGGCGGCTGGTCGGGGTCGACCCCGGCGAGGGGATGCTCGCTGTCGCGCGGGCCAAGACCGACCGGGTGGAGTGGGTGTACGGCGACGCGCAGACGATGGACCTGGGCTCGCGCTTCGAACTGATCACGATGACCGGACACGCCTTCCAGGTGCTGCTCGACGACATCTCGGTGCAGGCGGCGCTGCGCAACTTCCACCGTCACCTCGAGCCGGGCGGGCGGCTGGCCTTCGAGACCCGCAATCCCGAGGCCCGGGCCTGGGAGTCGTGGATCCGTACGGAGTCGCTTGGCCGGATCGAGGGTCCGGACGGGACGCCGTACGAGGTCTGGGTCGACAACCCCGTCGTACAGGGGGATCTGGTCACGTTCGAGGCAGCGCGGCGGGCCCCGCGCACGGGCGAGCTGCTGACCAGCACGAGCACGCTGCGCTTCCTCGACGCCGCGCGGCTGCGCGACCTGGTGTGCCAGGCGGGGTTCACGATCGAGGGCTGGTTCGGTGATTGGGACCGCGGCCCGGTGACGGCCGGCAACCCCGAGATCGTCGTGGTGGCTCGCGCGGCATGACGCCTCAAAGATTTCTGGATCTCCCCGCCGAGCCGCCCAACCCAACTCGAGGGCGAGCCTGTCCAGCCCACGCCGGAGCCGGAGCCGGAGCGGGAGCGGGTCGCTGTGCTGGCCGGCTGACCCGGCGGCAGGGCCCTGCTCCTGGGCGTCCGGCGGCCCGTTCCCTCCCAGGGGCCGGCCGTCGTAGTCCTGTCAGACCGCGGCCGGCACCGGCCGGTCCGCAGGACCAGGCCCATGAGTGCCGTTGCCACGGCCGCGCGCTCGCGCCGAAGGCCGAGTAAGGGGGACACGCCTCGTCGTACGCCTAAGAGCGGTGCGGCGTCATCCTGGGACCGGATCGGCGGGGCTTACGGGCGGGAGGCCCAGGCCGCGGTCCTCCTCACCAAGGGCGCGCCCGGGCTCGCCCCTCGCCGTCCCCATGGTCGTGGCCAGCGACAGCGCCCCGGCGCGTCTTTGCCGAAGGCGCCGGCAGCTGACCTGCTGCTTCTCTGTCGGGACGACAGGATTTAAACCTGCGACCCCTTGACCCCCAGTCCGATTCTCGTGTGTCCCCGACCTGCGCGAACATCACGTACTTGGCCTGTGAGCTGCTGTTATCACTCTCGGTATATCCCGTTAGTCGGCATCTTTTCTCAACATCCTGTGCCCCGTTTGTACCCCGCTGTGCCCTCCTCCTCCCTGCCGCCAGCGGTGCCATGCTGTTCTGACTCGCGAGGGGGGCCCATGAGGGTGCTGTTGGTGATCGGCCTGCTGTTGTTGGCGGGGTGCAGTCCGGATCCAGCCGGTGGGATAGGAGCGCCGGCTGAGACGACTGCCAGCCGTCCGTCCTTGACTGTCCAGTCCTCTCCGACCACCGCAGCCACAACGGCTCAGCCCCCGGAGACCACCGCAGCCACAACGGCTCCGACGGATGACGAGACCGACGAGGGCGTTGTCATCGCAGCCGGTGAGGTTGGGGACAACCTGACGGTGACCACGAACAGCGGAACCGGGACCTTCACGGTGACTGGTGTTGCCAAGCAGGCAGGCATCACCGAGGTGACCATCCGGATCACGGCCACCGCTGGGTTCCTGTCGATCAACCCGAACTCGTTCTACCTCAAGGCGCAGGACCTGGTCGTACCCGGTGACATCAACACTGCGAACATCGACATCGGGCCGGTCGAGGCGGGCAGCACCGTGGCGGGGACGATCATTTTCCCGACGACGGACGCGGTTGTGTTGGAGTGGCAGACGGGCACCGGAGAGGTCATCACAACTGTTGCCCTGCCGTAGC
>JACCSC010000486.1 GCA_013813215.1 Geodermatophilaceae bacterium
CAGCACGGGACAGCGGACGGTGAGCAGGGTGGCGGTGAGCAGGTCGTCGGCCCGGCCGTGGGCGGCCCTGGCCAGCAGGTCCGCGGTCGCGGGGGCGACCACTACGAGGTCGGCGTCCCGGCCGAGCCGCACGTGGCGTACCTCGGGCACGTCGGACCAGACGTCGGTGGCGACCCGGTGGCCCGACAGCGCCTCCCAGGTGGCCGAGCCCACGAAGCGCAAGGCCGCCGCGGTCGGCAGCGGCACGACATCGTGACCGGACTCGGTGAGCAGCCGGAGCAGTTCGCAGGCCTTGTACGCCGCGATCCCGCCACCGATTCCGAGCAGCACCCTGGGGGTGGGCTCGGTCATGCCGCCGGGACCCCGCCGGCTAGTTCTCGCCCTGCTCGTGGGTGAGCAGTCCTTCGTTGATCTCGCGCAGCGCGATCGACAGCGCCTTCTCCTGCGGGGCGGTGGGCACCAGCGGCCCGACGTACTCCAGGAGCCCCTCGCCGAGCTGGCTGTAGTAGGCGTTGATCTGGCGCGCCCGCTTGGCGGCATAGATCACCAGCGCATACTTCGAGGAGGTCTGGTCCAGTAGCTCGTCGATCGGCGGGTTGGTGATGCCCTCGGGGGCGGCGGCTACTCCGGACACAGATGACCAGCTCTCTCGGTACGTTGGGACAGCACTCAACCCAGGCGTTGGCGGGGATTGCGGACCAACTCTACCAACTCCTCGGCCGCCCGGCCGGCGTCGTCGTTGCAGACCTCGACATCGAACTCGCTGCGAGCCGCCAGCTCGACCCGCGCGCGGTCCAACCGCGCGGCGATCACCGCGGCCGGTTCGGTCCCCCGCCCGGTGAGCCGCCGGCGCAGCTCCGCCCAGCTCGGACTGGTCAGGAAGACCAGCTGCGCCTGCGGTAGCGCGGCACGGACCTGCCGGGCGCCCTGCAGGTCGATCTCCAGCAACGCCGGGCGCCCCGCGGCGAGCACCTCGCGCACCGGGTCGTACGGCGTGCCGTAGCGGTAGCCGGCGAACTCCGCCCACTCCAGCAGCTCGCGGCGTTCGATCATGGCGCTGAACTGGGCGTCGTCCAGGAAGTGGTACGCCGCGCCGGGTACCTCACGCGGCCGGGCCGGCCGGGTCGTGACCGACACCGAGACCCAGACGTCGGGATGACGGCGGCGGACGGCTTCCACGACCGTGCCCTTGCCGACGCCTGACGGGCCGGACAGCACGGTCAGCGGCACCGGGGCAGGCGTGGCGTGGCTCAGGTGCTGTGTGTCTCAGCGGCGCGACCGCTGAACTCGCCCATCAGCGCCTTGCGCTGGTTGGCGCCCAGGCCCCGGACCCGCCGGGTCGGCGAGATGTCCAGGCGGTCCATGACCTTCTGCGCGCGGGCCTTGCCCAACCCGGGCAGAGCCTCGAGCACGGCCGAGACGCGCATCTTGCCGACGACGTCGTCGGTCTCCCCCGCGCGCAGCACGTCGGCGACGGTCATCTCCTGCCGCTTGAGCTTGTCCTTCAGTTCCGCGCGGGCCTTCCTGGCGGCGGCCGCCTTCTGGAGGGCATCGGCGCGCTGTTCCGGAGTCAGCTCGGGCAGGGCCACAGGGTCACCTCACGCTCGTCGGCGTACGACAGGCTCCCGAACCTAGCGACCCGCGACGAGCACCTGCAACGCGAGCCGTGGACGGGGCGAGTCCGGAGGCCTCGCGGCGGACTCAGCGCAAGCTCGTCAGCTGGCCCCGCAGGCCCCGTGCGGCGGCCCGCAACCCTTCCCGGTCGGGTCCGTGTCGGAGCAGGTCCCGGGACGTCGCCGGCAGCACGTCGGGCAGCGCCTGCCCGAAGACCCGGCGCAGATCCTCGACCGTGCCGCCCTGCGCGCCGAAGCCGGGGGCCAGCAACGGGCCGTTGACGCCGTCCACCTGGTGCCCGGTCCGGCCGATGGTCGCACCGACCACGAGCCCGATGTCCCCGAGCGGCTCGACGCCGCGGTTGTACGCCGCCACCGCGTCGATGACCTCCTGGGCCACGCTCGCCCCTCCCGCGGTACGCGCGTGCTGGACCTGGACGCCCTCCGGGTTGGAGGTCAGGGCCAGCACGAACAGTCCCCGCCCGTGTTCGGCCGCCAGGTCGATCGCCGGCTGTAGCGAGCCGAACCCGAGGTACGGGCTCAGGGTGATCGCGTCCGCGGCCAGCGGGCTGGCCGGATCGAGGTACGCCGCGGCGTAGGCGCTCATCGTGCTGCCGATGTCGCCCCGCTTGACGTCCAGCAGCGCGATCACGCCGGCCTCCCGGATCGCGGCGAGCGTCCACTCCAGCACCGCGATTCCCGCACTGCCGCAGCGTTCGAAGAAGGCCGACTGCGGCTTGAGCACGGCCACCTCGTCGCCCAGGGCGTCGACGACGATGGCGCAGAACCGCTGCAGCCCGCTGGCGTCGACCGGGAGGCCCCAGGCCGCGAGCAACTGCGGGTGCGGGTCGATGCCGACGCACAGCGGTCCCCGGGCGTCGGTCAACGCCCGCAGCCGAGCCCCGAACCGCATCACCGACGACCGTCCCGGTGCGCGAGCCCCACCACGTCGGCCACCCCGGGAATCCCGCGGTCGGCCAGCGCGTCCCGTAGCTCGCGGGCGACCCGCGCCGGCGCGGACGGGTCGTGGAAGACGGCGGTGCCGACGCTGACCGCGCTGGCCCCGGCGAGCAGGAACTGCAGCGCGTCCAGCCCGGTCATGATGCCGCCCATCCCGAGGATCGGGACCTCCGGCAGCGCGGCATGGACCTGCCACACGCAGCGCACGGCAACCGGCCGGATCGCCGGACCGGACAGCCCGCCGGTGATCCCGGCCAGGATCGGCCGGAGGGTATCGGTGTCGATCGCCATGCCCAGCAGGGTGTTGATCATCGACAACCCGTCCGCACCGGCCTGCACGCAGGCCGCGGCGATGGTGACGATGTCGGTCACGTCCGGGGAGAGCTTCGCCAGCACCGGAACGTCGGCCGCGTCCTTGACCGCGGCGATGACGTCGGCGGCCGCGCGCGGGTCGCAGGCGAAGACCTGGCCCCGGGAGGCGACGTTGGGGCAGGAGATGTTCACCTCGAGCAGCGCCACGCCGGGAGCGCCGACGAGCCGGCCGGCCAGCTGGACGAATTCCTCCACGCTGCCGCCCGCGATGCTGACCACGGCCCGGGCGGCGCGCGCGGCGAGCCACGGCAGGTCGTGCTCCAGGAACGCCTCGATCCCCGGTCCCTGCAGGCCGATCGAGTTCAGCATCCCGCTCGGGGTCTCGGCCATCCGCGGCGTCGCCCGACCGGAGCGGGGGCGGAGCATCACCGACTTCGTGACGACGGCGCCGAGTTCGGCCACGTCGAGGTACGGCGCCAACTCGCGCCCCGCAGCGGAGCAGCCGGAGGCGGTGAGCACCGGGCTGGGCAGCGCGACCCCGGCCAGCGTCGTACCCATCCCGACCTGAGCCAGCGAGGTCATCGATGCCCGCCCATCGCGTCCGCGCCCACCACGTCTGCCGGCAGCGTCCCGACGTCCTTCCACCGCACCCGGGACGCCTCGAACACCGGGCCCTCGGTGCACGAGCGGACCATCCGCGACCGGCCGTCAGCGCCGATCACCGGAAGCACGCAGGTCATGCAGACCCCGATCCCGCAGGCCATCGCCTCCTCCACCGCCACGTGACACGGCACCGCGTACGCCGCAGCGATCTCACCCACCGCACGGAGCATGGCCATGGGCCCGCAGGCGTACAGCACGTCGGCGGCGGTGTCCTCGACCAGCGCGGTCAGCCCGTCGGTGACCAGGCCACGCCGGCCCGTCGAGCCGTCGTCGGTGGTGACGGTCACCGTGTCGGCGACGTGCGGCGCCTCGTCGGCTCCGAAGAGCCGCTCCCCGGTGGCCGCGCCGAGCACGAGATGCACTGCGCTGCCCCGCTCGCGCAGGCGACGGGCCAGGTCGAACATCGGCGCACTGCCGTAGCCGCCGGCGACGAGCACCGCTGTACCGGCTGCGGCGGGCAGCGGGAACGGACGGCCGAGGGGCCCGACCAGGTCCAGCTCGGTGCCCACCGGTGAGTGCACCAGCCAGGCGGTGCCGGGCCGGTGCTCGGCCACCACCACCTGCACCAGGCCGGTGGCCGGATCGGCGGTGTAGAGCGCGAACGCACGGCGCAGCAACATCGCCGAACCCGGACCGCCAACGGCGACAGCCACGAATTGACCGGGTCCGGCGCCCGCCGCGACCGCAGGGGCGTCGAGGGTGAGCAAGTGGTACGCACCGACCGGCTCGCTGCCCACCAGCCGGGCCCGCACCTGGCTCGGGACCGTCATGTCGGCCGGCCGGACCGGTAGGCGCGCAAGGCAGCGTGCAGCTCCTGCAGCGGACGTACGCCGACCTGTCCGGCCAGTTGCGCCTCGATCCCCTGCACGGCCGCCGCCGCACCCTGCACCGTGGTGATGCACGGGATGCCGACGGTGACCGCAGCGGTGCGGATCTCGTAGCCGTCCAGCCGGGGTCCCGCGTTGCCGGGTGAGCCGAACGGCGTGTTCACCACCATCGCCACATCGCCGGCGAGGATCCGCTCGACACAGTTGCCGGGACCCTCGCTGTACTTGAGCACCACTTCGGCATCGACTCCGTTGCGGCGCAACACCTGTGCTGTCCCCGCCGTCGCCATGACCCGGAAACCCAAGTCCGCCAGCCGTTTCACCGGGAAGATGGCCGAGCGCTTGTCGCGGTTGGCCAGGCTGACGAACACCGTCCCCGACGTGGGCAGCGAGCCGTACGCCGCCGTCTGCGACTTCGCGAAGGCGGTCCCGAACACCGCGTCGATGCCCATGACCTCGCCGGTGGACTTCATCTCCGGGCCGAGCACGGTGTCGACCCCGTGCCCTTCCGTGGTCCGGAAACGGTGGAACGGCAGCACGGCCTCCTTGACCGAGATCGGCGCGTCCAGCGGCAGGTCGCCGCCATCCCCCGCCGCCGGCAACAGGCCTTCGGCGCGCAGCTCGGGGATGCTGGCGCCCAGGGCGATCCGAGCCGCCGCCTTGGCCAGCGGTACCGCTGTCGCCTTGGACACGAACGGCACGGTGCGGGAGGCGCGCGGGTTGGCCTCCAGCACGTAGAGAACGTCGTCCTTGAGCGCGTACTGCACGTTGAGCAGGCCCCGGACGCCGACACCGGCCGCGATGCCCTCGGTGCTGCGCCGGATCCGCTCGATCTCACTGACCCCGAGGGTGATCGGCGGCAGCGCGCACGCGGAGTCGCCGGAGTGGATTCCGGCCTCCTCAATGTGCTCCATCACGCCGCCGAGGTACAGTTGCGCGCCGTCGTAGAGCGCGTCGACGTCGATCTCGATCGCATCCTCGAGGAAGCGGTCGACCAGTACGGGATGCTCGGGGCTGACGTCGGTGGCCTTGCCGATGTAGGCCTCCAGCGTCGCGTCGTCGTACACGATCTCCATGCCGCGGCCGCCGAGGACGTACGACGGGCGGACCAGGACCGGGTAGCCGATCTCCGCCGCGATCGCGACCGCCTCGGCGTACGACGTCGCCGTCCCGTGCTTCGGCGCCGGCAGCCCCGCGGCAGCCAGCAGCCGCCCGAAGGCGCCGCGCTCCTCGGCCAGGTGGATCGCCTCCGGTTGCGTCCCCACCACGGCGACGCCGGCGTCCTTGAGCCGCTGGGCCAGGCCGAGCGGCGTCTGCCCGCCGAGCTGGCAGATCACCCCCAACACCGGCCCGGCCGCACGCTCGGCGTCGACGACCTCCAGGACGTCCTCGAAGGTCAGCGGCTCGAAGTAGAGCCGGTCGGAGGTGTCGTAGTCGGTGCTCACCGTCTCCGGGTTGCAGTTGAGCATCACCGTCTCGACCCCGGCTTCGCGCAGGGCCAGCGCGGCGTGCACGCACGAGTAGTCGAACTCGATGCCCTGCCCGATCCGGTTCGGTCCGCTGCCGAGGATGAGGACCGCGGGCCGATCCCGTTGCGCCACTTCGGTTTCCTCGTCGTAGGACGAGTAGTGGTACGGCGTGGTCGCGGCGAACTCCGCCGCGCAGGTGTCGACGGTCTTGAAGACCGGCCGGATCCCGAGACGGTGGCGCAGGCTGCGTACGCCGTCCTCCCCGGCGAACTCCGGGCGCAGGGCGGCGATCTGTCGGTCCGAGCAGCCGGCGCGCTTGGCCCGGCGCAGCAAGGCCGCGTCCAACGACAGGGCGCCGTCGACTTCGGACCGCAGCTCGACCAGCGACAGCACCTGGTCGACGAACCACGGATCCCAGCCACTGGCCGCGGCCACCTCCTCGACCGAGGCCCCCAGCCGCAGTGCGCGCTCCACGTCGTACACCCGGCCGTCGCGCGGCCGGCGGAGACCCTCGACGGTCGACTCGCGGCTCGTCCCCTCCGGGTCCGGGACGGTCCAGAAGCCGGCCGCACCGGTCTCCAGCGAGCGCAGAACCTTCTGCAGCGCCTCGACGAAGTTCCGTCCGATGGCCATCGCCTCGCCGACGGACTTCATCGTCGTGGTCAGTTCGGGATCGGCGCCGGGAAACTTCTCGAAGGCGAACCGCGGGGCCTTGACGACCACGTAGTCCAGCGCGGGTTCGAACGACGCCGGGGTGACACCGGTGATGTCGTTGCCGATCTCGTCCAGCGTGTAACCGATCGCGAGGCGAGCAGCGATCTTCGCGATCGGGAAACCTGTCGCCTTGGAGGCGAGCGCGCTGGACCGTGACACCCGCGGGTTCATCTCGATCACGACGAGCCGCCCGGTGTCGGGGTGTACGGCGAACTGGATGTTGCACCCGCCGGTATCGACCCCCACCGCGCGCAGCACGGCGATACCGACATCGCGCATGTGCTGGTACTCGCGGTCGGTCAGCGTCATCGCCGGGGCCACGGTGAGGCTGTCGCCGGTGTGCACACCCATCGCATCGATGTTCTCGATGGAGCAGACGACGACCACGTTGTCGTTGCGGTCACGCATCAACTCCAGCTCGTACTCCTTCCAGCCGAGCACGCTCTGCTCGACCAGCACCTCGCCGGTGGGGCTGGCCGCGAGCCCGGCGCCGGCGATCCGGTGCAGTCCGGACTCGTCGTGGGCCATGCCGGATCCCGCGCCGCCCATCGTGAACGACGGCCGCACCACGACCGGGAAGCCGAGCTCCTCGACCGCGTCCAGCACCTCGGCCATCGACCGGCAGACCGCACTGCGCGGTGTCTCGGCGCCCACCGACGCGACGATGTCCTTGAACCGCTGGCGATCCTCGCCGCGCAGGATGGCCTCGATGTCGGCGCCGATCAACTCGACGCCGTAGCGCTCCAGGACGCCGCGCTCGTGCAGGGCGACCGCGATGTTCAGCGCGGTCTGCCCGCCCAGGGTCGCCAGCACCGCGTCCGGTCGCTCCCGCGCGATGATCTGCTCGACGAACTCCGGGGTCAGCGGTTCGATGTACGTCGCGTCGGCGAACTCCGGGTCGGTCATGATCGTCGCGGGGTTGGAGTTGACCAGGCTCACCCGCAGCCCCTCCTCGCGCAGCACCCGGCAGGCCTGGGTGCCGGAGTAATCGAACTCGCAGGCCTGCCCGATGACGATCGGCCCGGAACCGATCACCAGGACGTGCCGCAGGTCGGTGCGTCTGGGCATCAGCCGCGCGCCCACTGGCGATGATCTCGGGATCCTGCCGATCCCGACCGGCCTGAGCCCGAGATCATCGCGACATCAGCTCGACGAAGGAGTCGAACAGCGGGTCGGCGTCGTGCGGGCCGGCCGCGGCCTCCGGGTGGTACTGCACGCTGAACGCGGGCCGGTCGAGGCAGCGCAGACCCTCGACGACGCCGTCGTTCAGACCCACATGGCTCACCTCGGCCGCGCCGTACGGCGTTCTGAACGGCTCGTCGATCGGTGCGTCCACCGCGAAACCGTGGTTGTGCGCGGTGATCGCGACCCGACCTGTACGCCGGTCCTGCACCGGCTGGTTCACCCCCCGGTGGCCGTAGCCGAGCTTGTAGGTCCCCAGGCCCAGTGCGCGGCCGAGGATCTGGTGGCCGAAGCAGATCCCGAACGTCGGCGTACGGACCTTGATGGCCGCCCGCATCAGGTTCACCGCGTAGTCGGCGGTCGCCGGGTCGCCGGGTCCGTTGGAGAAGAAGACGCCGTCGGCGTGCACGGCCAGCAGTTCGGCCGCCGTGGTCGTCACCGGCAGCACGAGGGTCTCGATGCCGCGTTCGGCCAGCCGGCGCGGTGTCATCGTCTTGATCCCGAGATCGACCGCAGCGATCCGGAATCTGCGGTCCCCGATCGCAGGAACCGTGTACGCCGCCGCCGTCGACACCTCGCGGGCCAGATCCGCTCCGCGCATCGATGGGCTGTCGAGCACCTTGGCCAGCAGCCGCTCGGGATCGGGACCGGCCGAGGAGATTCCGACCCGCATCGCCCCGCGCTCGCGCAGGTGACGGGTCAACGCTCGGGTATCGACGCCGCTGATGCCGACCACCCCCTGGCCGGCCAGCTCGTCGCCGAGCCCGCCGCGCGAGCGCCAGGACGACGGGCGCCGGGCCGGATCGCGCACGACGTACCCGGCCACCCAGATCCGATCGGACTCGCCGTCCTCGTCGTTGACGCCGGTGTTGCCGATGTGGGGGGCCGTCATCACCACGACCTGGCGGTGGTAGCTCGGGTCGGTCAGCGTCTCTTGATAACCGGTCATCCCGGTCGCGAACACCGCCTCGCCGACGGTCTCGCCGCGGGCGCCGTACGCCTCGCCGCGGAACGTCCGGCCGTCCTCCAGTACCAGGACCGCTGGCTGCGGGCTCACGCCTGCGCTTTCCCGTCCAGGACCGTGGGTACTCCGCGCAGGAACGTCGCCACCACCCGGCCCGGCAGCTCGCGGCCGGCGTACGGCGTGTTGCGGCTGCGGCTGGCCAGCTCGGCGGGGTCGACCACCGAAGTGACCGCCGGGTCGAGCAGCAGGAGGTTCGCCGGAGCACCCGCGACCAGGTCGCCACCGTGCCCGTCACGGACCGTGCCGCCGATCCGGGCCGGGCGGGCCGACATCCGGTCGGCCACGCCGCGCCAGTCCAGCCGTCCGGTGTCGACCATCGTGAGCTGCACGATCGACAGCGCCTGCTGCAGGCCGAGCATGCCGGGACGGGCCGCGCCCCACTCGCACTCCTTGTCCTCGACCGCGTGCGGGGCATGGTCGGTGGCGACCGCGTCAATCGTGCCGTCGGCCAGTCCGGCGCGAAGGGCCTCGACGTCGCAGGCCGTCCGCAGCGGCGGGTTCACCTTGTAAACCGGGTCGTACGTCGCGGCCAGCTCGTCGGTCAACAGCAGGTGGTGCGGCGTCACCTCGGCGGTGACGTCGACTCCTCTGCCCTTGGCCCACCGCAGCAGCTCCACCGAACCGGCGGTGGACACGTGGCAGACGTGCAGCCGGGAGCCGACGTGCTCGGCGAGCAGCACGTCGCGGGCGATGATCGCCTCCTCGGCGGCGGCCGGCCACCCGGTCAACCCCAGCCGCGCGGAGTGGACGCCCTCGTTCATCTGGGCACCCTCGGTCAGCCGGTGCTCCTCGGCGTGCTGGGCGATGACGCCCCCGAAGGCCTTGACGTACTCCAGCGCCCGCCGCATCAACGCCGGGTCGGACACGCAGTGACCGTCGTCGGAGAACATCCGCACCCTGGCCGCCGAGTCCGCCATCGCCCCGAGTTCGGCCAGCTGACTGCCGCCCAGGCCCACGGTCACCGCCCCCACCGGCGCGACGTCGACCAGACCGGTCTCCCGCCCGAGCCGCCACACCTGCTCGACCACGCCGGCGGTGTCGGCCACCGGGTCGGTGTTGGCCATCGCGTGCACCGCCGTGAACCCGCCCAGGGCGGCCGCGCGCGAGCCGCTGGTCACGGTCTCGGCGTCCTCCCGGCCCGGCTCGCGCAGGTGGGTGTGCAGGTCGACCAGGCCGGGTAGAGCGACCAGCCCGCCGACGTCGAAGACATCGGCCCCGTGCGCGCGGAGGCCGGAGCCGACCTCCGCGATGACCCCATCCTTGATCAGCAGGTCGACCGGCGCCTCGCCGTAGAGCCGTACTCCGCGCAGCAGCCACCCGGGTGTCATGCGGCCACCTCCGCCCCGCCGAGCAGCAGATAGAGCACGGCCATCCGGACCGACAGCCCGTTGCTCACCTGTTCCACGATCGTCGAGCGGACCGAATCGGCCACCTCGGCGGCGATCTCCATCCCGCGGTTCATCGGGCCGGGATGCATCACGATCGCGTGCTCGGCCAGCATGGCCATCCGGGTCGCATCCAGGCCGTAGCGCCGGCTGTACTCGCGGGGACTCGGGAAGTACGACGCGCTCATCCGCTCGCGCTGCACCCGCAGCATCATCACTACGTCGGCCTTGGGCAGGCTCTGGTCGAGGTCGAAGCTGACCTCGACCGGCCACGCGTCGACTCCGACCGGCAGCAGGGTGGGCGGTGCGACCACGGTGACCTCGGCGCCGAGGGTCGACAGCAACAGCACGTTGGACCGGGCGACCCGGCTGTGCAGCACGTCCCCGACGATCGTGACCCGCAGGCCCTCCAGCCGGCCCAGCCGCGCCCGCATCGTGAAGGCGTCCAGGAGGGCCTGCGTCGGGTGCTCGTGCGTGCCGTCGCCGGCGTTGACCACGCTCCCGCGGACCCACTGCGCCAACCGGTGCGGCGCCCCGGACATCGAGTGCCGCACGACGACGGCATCGGCACCCATCGCCTCCAGCGTCAGGGCGGTGTCCTTGAGGCTCTCGCCCTTGGACACGCTGGATCCCTTGGCCGAGAACGTGATCACGTCGGCCGACAGCCGCTTGGCCGCCAGCTCGAAGGAGATCCGGGTCCGCGTGGAGTCCTCGTAGAACAGGTTCACCACCGTGCGCCCGCGCAGGGTGGGCAGCTTCTTCACCTCGCGGCCGGCCAGCGCGGCGTCCATCTGCGCCGCGGTGTCGAGGACCAGGGTGGCCGCCTCGCGGTCGAGGTCCGCGGCGGACAGCAGGTGCTTCACGAAGGGCCTCCCGAGATGATGACTACGGCGTTCTCGCCGTCCACCTCCGCGAGCAGGACGCGCACCTGCTCTTCCGGGGCGGTGGGGATGTTCTTGCCGACGAAGTCGGCGCGGATCGGCAGCTCCCGGTGGCCGCGATCGACCAGGACGGCCAGCTGGACCGCCCGGGGGCGACCGAGTTCACGCAGCGCGTCCAGCGCGGCCCGGACCGTGCGCCCGCTGTAGAGCACGTCGTCCACGAGGACGACGAGCCGGTCGGTGATACCGCCGGGTGGCTCGGTGGTCTCCTCCAGGGCCCGGACCGCACGTAGCCGCAGGTCGTCGCGGTAGAGGGTGGTGTCGAGAATCCCGACCGGTACGTCGACGCCCTCAAAGGCGCGCATCCGCGCGGCGAGCCGGCGGGCCAACGTGGCCCCCCGAGTCGGGATGCCGATCAAGACAGTGTTGTGGGCGCCGGCGGTCTTCTCCAGGATCTGGTGCGCCATCCGGTCGACGGTGCGGGCCAGCGCGTCGGCGTCGAGCAAAGGCCGGCGGGTGGCCGAACCGAGAGGGTCTGACGAATCGGGGGCAGCGCCCACCTGCATGACCTCCTTGCCCGCCTCACTGGACGGTTCGTTAAAGGATGTCCACCTCGCCGTACGACGGGGCCTGTGCGGCCAACTTAGCTTGTCCGGTTCCAGCAAGTGACATCGGACGCGCCCGGATGGCGGCTTGCACCCCAGCCGTACGACCCCTACTGTCCGTAGCCGACCGGGGAGTACGCTGAGTAACCAGCGGGCCGTCCGTGTCACCCGCCGGAAAGGCAAGGATGAGCGACTACGCAAAGGCCCTCGGAGCGCGACTTCGAGCGATTCGCAATCAACAGGGTTTGTCGTTGCAGGGTGTCGAGGAGAAGTCCGGCGGGCGCTGGAAGGCGGTCGTGATCGGCTCCTACGAGCGCGGCGACCGCGCGGTCACGGTGCAGAAGCTAGCTGAGCTGGCGAACTTCTACAGCATCCCGATCGCCGAACTGCTCCCGGACGCCCGTCCGGTGCGCGGCGGTGATCCGGCGACCAAGGTGGTGCTCAACCTGGAGCGGCTGGGCCAGCTACCGGCCGAGCAGGCCGGCCCCCTGGCCCGCTACGCCGCGACCATCCAGAGCCAGCGTGGCGACTACAACGGGCGGGTGCTCTCCATCCGCGGCGAGGACCTCAAGTCGCTGGCGATCATCTACGACATCAGCGCCGGGGAGCTGACCGACAAATTGATCACCTGGGGCGTTCTGGCGCCGGAGGCACGCCCGGCCATGGAGCAGATGCAAGGGTGACGGCTGGCCGTCTCAGGTGCGCAGGGACGGCCCCAGCGCCACGATGCGGCCGAGGACGCCGTTGATGAAGCGCGGCGAGTCGTCGGTCGACAGCGACTTGGCCAGTTCCACCGCCTCGTCCACGACGACCGCCGGTGGCACGTCGGTCCACAACAGTTCGTAGATCGCCAGCCGCAACAGCGCCCGGTCCACTCCGGGCATCCGGGGCAGCGTCCACCCCTCGGCACAGGTCGCGATCAACTCGTCGATTCGCTCTCGATGCTCCTGCACGCCCTCCACCAGGGTGACTGCGTACTCGGGCACCGGAGGTTGTGCTCCGGCGATCCGGGCTGCCGCCGTGACCAGCGGGTCGGTCCCGCGCAGGTCGGCCTCGAAGAGGATGTCGAGGGCCCGTTTGCGGGCCTTGCGCCGGGCGCTCATGCCCCTGACCGGGTGACGGCGGTGATCACGCTCAGTTGACTCGGCCCAGATAGCGACCGTCGCGGGTGTCCACCTTGATCCGCTCGCCGGTCGACAGGAACAGCGGGACCTGGATGGTTGCTCCGGTCTCCAGCGTGGCCGGCTTCGTGCCGCCCGTGGCGCGGTCGCCCTGGACGCCGGGATCGGTGTGGCTGATGACCAGCTCGACGCTGGTCGGCAGCTCGATGAACAGCGGGATCGCGTCGTGCACAGCGACCACCGCAGTGGCGTTCTCCAGCAGGTAGTCGGCGTTGCCGGCCACGGTCTCGGCCGACACCGGGATCTGCTCGAAGGTGTCGCCGTCCATGAAGACGAAGTCGGTGCCGTCCTTGTACAGGTACGTCATCGACCGCTTGTCGACGTTCGCGGTCTCCACCTTCAGCCCGGCGTTGAAGGTGCGGTCGACGACCTTGCCGGACAGCACGTTCTTCAGCGTGGTCCGGACGAACGCCCCGCCCTTGCCGGGCTTGACGTGCTGGAACTCCACGACGGTCCAGAGCTGGCCGTCCAGGTCCAGCGTGATGCCGTTCTTCAGGTCGTTGGTGGTGGCCACGGTGGCTGGTCGACTCCTTTCGCTCCGGCTCCCCTAGAGCACGGTGAGGTCCTTGCTGGTCAGGGTGAGCAATTCCGGACCGTCCGGCCGGACCGCGAGGGTGTCCTCGATCCGGACGCCCCCGCGTCCGGGGAGGTAGACCCCGGGTTCGACGGTCACCAGCATCCGGTCGGCCAGTGTACCGGCGCCGAGGTAGCTGACGGTGGGCGCTTCGTGCACCTGCAGGCCCACCCCGTGGCCGAGACCGTGGCCGAAGTGCTCGCCGTAGCCGGCGGCCTTGATGTGGTCCCGGGCGGCGGCGTCCACGTCGCGGACATCGGCGCCGATCCGCAGCGCCTCCCGGCCGAGCCGCTGAGCCTCCAGCACGACGGCGTACACCTCCCGCTGCCAGTCCGCCGCGGGCCCGAGGACGACCGTCCGGGTCATGTCGGAGTGGTAGCCGCCGTACGCCGCCCCGAAGTCGAACTTCACGAAGTCGCCCGCTGCCAGCGCCCGGCCCGTGGGCCGGTGATGCGGGACAGCGGAGTTCGGGCCGCTGGCGACGATGGTCTCGAAGGAGGGCTGCTCGGCGCCGTGGTCGAGCATCCGGCCGTCGAGGTCGCGACCGACCGCACGCTCGGTACGGCCGGGCCGAATCCCCCCGGCCGCCATCAGGTGGGCCAGCGCGCGGTCGGCGATCGCACAGGCCTCGCGCGTCAGGTCGACCTCAGCCTCGTCCTTGACCGCGCGCAGGTCCTCGACGGCTCGCTGCAGGCTGCGCAGTTCGGCGTCGGGCAGGCCGTCGGTGAGCGCGGCCAGGCCGTCCACCGTGACCTCGTGCGACTCGTATCCGACCCGGCCCACACCGGCTTCGGCCAGCCGGCCGGCCAGCGCCGCGGCGCAGTTGCGCTCGATGACGTGCTCCAGATCGGGGATCTGCTCGGCGGACTGCGTCCGGTATCGGAAGTCGGTGCAGAACACATCGGCTCCGTCCGCGGCCACGACGAGCGCCGCGTTCGACCCGGTGAACCCGGTCAGGTAGCGGATGTTGACCAGGTTCGTGACCAGGGCGACGTCCACGTCGAGCGGGCACAGCCGCTCGCGCAGTGCATCCCGTCGTACGGCCGTGTCAGGTGATCCCATCCCGCCACGGTAGCCGCGCCCGTTCGGCGCCCGAACGTCCCTCTCCCGTTGCTCAGCACGACCGCGACCGTCTGCGGGAACGTCTGTAGGGAGGCCAGGTCCGGGAAACCGTCCTCGTCGAGGTCACCGGCCGCCAGCCGGCCCGCGAAGGCGACCGGCAGGCGAGGACGGAAACAAGGACTGGCAACATCGGACCCGGTGGCATGCGCCGGGTGTCAGCGGGTCCCCTACAGGGGGTCACGCGCCGGTTAGCCCGCGGACAGTTCGCCGACCAGCCAGCGCAGGGCCAGGACGTAACCCTCCACCCCGAGCCCGCAGATCACGCCGGTGGCGACGGCCGACACGTAGGAGTGCGCCCGGAAGGACTCGCGGGCGTGCACGTTGCTGATGTGCACTTCGACCAGCGGCGCGGTGAGCATCGCGCAGGCGTCGCGCAGGACAACCGAGGTGTGGGACCAGCCGGCCGGGTTGAGCACCACCGGATCGCCTGCGTCGGCTGCCTCGTACAGCCAGCCGAGCAGTTCGGCCTCGATGTCGGTCTGTCGGACGTCCACGTCCACGCCGAGCTCCTTGCCGGTCGTGCGGCACAGCTCGACGAGTTCGGCGTACGTCGTCGTCCCGTAGATGACGTGCTCGCGCCGCCCGAGCCGGCCGAGGTTGGCTCCGTTGAGCACCAGGACGCGCATGGTCAACTTCCTCCGATCCGGGCGTACGCCGCGGCGACCAGGCCCCCGTCGGGATCCTCCAGCATGCCCGGCTGCGCCAGTCCGTCGAGCACGACGAAACGCAGCCGGTCACCGCGTGCCTTCTTGTCGATCTGCATGGCCGGCATGACCCTGGCCAACCGACCGGCGTAGGCCGTCGGCAGGCCGAGCGCGGACAGCACGCTCAGGTGCCGTACGGCGGTGCGGTCGTCCAGCCGGCCGGCCAGCCGGGCCAGCTCCGCGGCGAAGACCATGCCGACGGCGACCGCGTCCCCGTGCCGCCAGCGGTAGCGCTCCACCTGCTCGATCGCGTGACCGAGGGTGTGCCCGTAGTTCAGGATCTCGCGCCGCCCGCTCTCCTCCCGCAGGTCCTCGCCGACCACATCGGCCTTCACCTGAACGGCGCGCCGGATCAGCTCGGCGGTCCGCGGGCCGAGCTCCCGAGCCCCCGCCGGGTCGGTCTCGATCAGCTCCAGGATCACCGGGTCGGCGATGAAGCCGCACTTGACCACCTCGGCCAGCCCGGCGGCGACGTCGCGCCGGGGCAGGCTCTCCAGCGCCGCCAGGTCGCACAGCACCCCGGCCGGCGGGTGGAACGCGCCCACGAGGTTCTTCCCGGCGG
>JACCSC010000029.1 GCA_013813215.1 Geodermatophilaceae bacterium
AGGCTGCGACCGAAGTCGCGGTAGACCGTGAGGAGGGCCAGGTCGTCATCGGACAGACCGCCGGTCAGCGCTTCCCAGGTCGACTCCACTATGTCGTTGTCTCGGCGTGCGATCTAGTTCTGGACCATGTCGACGAAGCGGCTGTAGTGCCCCTGGAAGGCGACCGTGCAGGTCGCGGTCGGGCCGTTGCGGTGCTTGGCCAGGATCAGGTCCGCCTCGCCGGCCCGCGGGGACTCCTTCTCGTAGACGTCCTCGCGGTGGATCAGCACCACCATGTCCGCGTCCTGCTCCAGCGAGTTGTGCACGACGATCCCGTCGGCCACGAAGTTCTGCGTGCCCGCCACGGTCGCGTCGTACACCTCCTGCTCGCCCAGCGGCTCGATCGACTCCACCGTGTCCCAGGCGATGTCCTCGCGGCCGCCGGACCCCGAACGCCGGGGCGCGCCGAACTCGGCCGACGCCGCAGCCATCCGCAGCTTGAGCAGCACCGGCCGCCAGGACTCCGGCAGGCCGGCGTTGATCGCGACGAAGTCGAAGAACCGCTGCTGGTCGAGCACATCGGGCAGGGTCAGGCACCAGCCGCTGTCCTCCGGCGCGACGGTCACCACCACGTCGAAGCGCAGCAGCAGCCGGGCCAGGTCGTCGATCACCCGTCGGTTCCCCGAGCTGTAGCGGATGTCGGCACGGTCCGCGCCGGCCAGCCACCGCACCGAGCCGCCGAAGGACCACAAGTCCGCGAGGTACTTGCCCAGCCGGGCGTCGGGCAGCCCGAAGGCCAGCGGCGACAACCCGTCAGCGGTCGTCCGCAGCGGCGCTGTGTCCACCACCCGGCGCGGTGCGGGCACCCGACGCGGGACGGCGACCTCGAAACCGACGGACAGCTCAGCCAGCGGCCGCCAGCCCTCGGGCGTCAGGAACGGGTGATTGGCGGTGGCCTCGACCTGCCGACCCGAACGCAGTCCCAGCCGGAACACCGGCTTGACCCCACTGGAGAACGCGTGGGTCAGCACCGCCGGCACCATCCGCCGCCCCTCGTCCAGCGACCAGACCGGGACGTCGCGCGCCTTGGACTCGATCAGCGAGCCGAACGAGACCTCGGCACCGGTGTCCGCGCGCAGCACCCGGGTCGCCGCGGTCAGGCAGCCGGACTCCCGGAGATCCGACAGCATCGGCCGCTTGTCCTGCCGCTGCTCGGGGCTGCGGTTGAGCTGGCAGATCGCGACGACCGGCACCTCGAGTTCCTTGGCCAGCAGCTTCAGGGACCGGGAGAACTCGCTGACCTCCTGCTGGCGGGACTCGACCTTCTTGCCGCTGGTCATCAGCTGCAGGTAGTCCACGACGACCAGTCGCAGGTCGTGACGCTGCCGTAGCCGGCGGGCCTTGGCCCTGATCTCCATGATCGTCATGTTCGGCGAGTCGTCGATGTACAGCGGCGCGTTGGCCACCTCGCCCATCCGGCGGGCCAACCGGGTCCAGTCCTCCTCGTTCATCGTCCCCGACCGCATGTGGTGCAGCGGCACCTTCGCCTCGGCCGACAACAGCCGCATGGTGATCTCGCTACGGCCCATCTCCAGAGAGAAGATCGCCGAGGTCTGCCCGTGCTTGATCGAGCAGGACCGGGCGAAGTCCAGCCCGATGGTCGAGTTGTGCACCACGAGGTCGCCGGCGAGGAAGCTGTGCGTCCCCGGCACGGTGAGGTCGTAGACCTCGCTCTCGCCGTCCGGGCGAATCGAGACCACCTCGTCCCAGCCGAGATCGCTGGTGGCCAGCCGGCGCAGCCGCTCGGAGTCCAGCGCCTTGGCCAGCTCGGCCAGGCACTCGCGATCGATTCCCCGCCGGTCGTCGTGCCAGTCGTGCCAGGGTGACCGGCCACAGCGCTGGTTCACCTCAGCCCACCCCAGGGAGCCCATCTCCGCCAGGACGACGTCCCAGCACTCGACCGGCAGCACGCCGCTGCCACCGCGGCGCGGGACGGCCACGCTCATCCCCGGTGACAGCTCGGCGATGGGGGTCCAACCGCGCACGGTGAACAGCGGGTGGCTCGCCGTGGCCCGCAGCCGCCGGCCCGAACGGGTGCGGAGCGTGACCACCGGCCGGACGCCGTGGCGGAGGAAGGCGGTGGGCGTGGCCGGGCGGAGGGTGAGATCCTCGGCCAGGGTCCGTACGCCGACCGGCAGGCCGCACTCACCACGGCGTACGAGCTCCTCGATCGGCATGTCCGCCCCGGCCACGGTGTCGAACACCGGCGTACCCGCGGCCAGGCACTTTCCCATGGCCGGCCGCCCGGCGACGATCACCATCTGCCCCGGGTGCAGGCCGTTGGTCACCTGGTCCAGCTCGGCGAACCCGGTCGGCACGCCGAGCGCGGTCCCGCCGCGGGAGGAGATGGCGTCGATCTCGTCCATCGTCTCCTGCAGCAGGTGCTCCAGCAGGATGTAGTCCTCGGACAAGCGCCGCTCGGTGACCTCGTACACCTCGGCCTGGGCCCGGTCGACTGCGTCGTCCACCTCGACGCCCTGCCCGTTCGCCGCCCCGTAGCCCAGCTGGACGATCCGGGTGCCGGCCGCGACCAGCCGGCGCAACACCGCCTTCTCGGCCACGATCTGGGCGTAGTACGACGCGTTGGCCGCCGTCGGCACCGCCGACATGAGGGTGTGCAGGTAGGGGCCGCCGCCGGTACGGATCAGCTGGCCCTGCTTGTTCAGCTGGTCGGACACCGTGACCGGGTCGGCCGGCTCCCCGCGCCCGTACAGGTCGAGCACGGTGTCGAAGATCGTCTGGTGCGCCGGGCGGTAGAAGTCGGTGCTGCGGACCACCTCGACGACGTCGGCGATGGCGTCCTTGGACAGCAGCATGCCGCCGAGCACGGCCTGCTCGGCGGCGATGTCCTGCGGTGCCTGTCGGTCGAACTCCGCGGTCGGACGCACTCCCCGATCGTCCGCAACGGCCACGGTGTCCCCTTCCGGCTGTGCACCCGGTGGTCGGTCGAGTTCTACCCGCGGGGTCGGACAGTTCCGGTGGGACGCTAGGGAGTTCGGGCGCCTCGGCTCAACTCGTGCTGTGCGTGCCGGGCGGACAACCTGGGGACAACCGCGGCTCGGCCGCGGTAGACCCTGTGGAGGGGCTGGGGATTCGGCCGAGCCGCGTACGCCGCCACGCGCAAGCACGGGCGCGTTCGGTGTGCAGAGGCTGTGGAGAAGAAGTATTTCGGCGATGAGTCCCGGTAGCCCCCGCCCGGTCTACCTCTCGACCGATGCCACCAGGAGGACCGATGCCGCAGATCGAACTCGACCAGCGCTTCAGCGACCCCACCGCCACGGCCACCGAATGGGCCGTCGCCGAGGCCGGGCTGGCCGCGGCCGCGATCTACTGGCTCTCGACCGTGCGTCCCGACGGTCGCCCGCACACCACGCCGCTGATCGCGGTCTGGCTGGACGGGGCGCTGCAGTTGGCGACCGGGCCGGCCGAGCGCAAGGCGCGCAACCTGGCCGCCAACCCGCCCTGCACCCTGACCACGGGCTGCAACCGGTACGACGCGGGTCTCGATGTCATCGTCGAGTCACAGGTGGTCGCGGTCACCGACGAGGACGAGCTGCTCCGGCTAGCCGAGGCGTACGTCGCCAAGTACGGCGAGGACTGGCGCTTCGGCGTCCGCGACCACGCCTTCTTCACCGAGGGGACCGGGCGCGCCGAGGTGTACCGGGCCGCCCCGGTCACCGCGTTCGGCTTCGCGCGGGGGACCGCCGGGCAGACGCGCTACCGCTTCGACGCCGGATCGCCTTGGAACGGCGGCGCTACTCCGCGGTGACCTCGACGCTGACCCGGGCGCTGACCTCGTCGTGGATCTTGACCGTCACCAGGTGGCTGCCCAGGGACTTGATCGCCCCGGGCAGCTCGATCTTGCGCCGGTCGACCTGCGGGCCACCGGCGGCCTTGATCGCCGCCGCGACGTCCGCCGGGGTGACCGAGCCGAAGAGCCGGCCACCGCCGCCACTGCGCGCGCTGAGCCGCACGGTGAGCGATTCCAGCTCGCGCTTGATCTCCCCGGCCTGTCCCAGGTCACGCACCTCGCGGACCTCCCGGGCGCGGCGGATGGTCGCCACCTGCTTCTCCGCGCCACGGGTGGCCTGCATGGCCAGCCCGCGCGGCATCAGGTAGTTGCGGCCGTAGCCGTCCTTGACCTCGACGACGTCGCCCGGCGTACCGAGGCCGGTCACCTCTTGGGTCAGGATGAGCCTCATCGTGCGGTGCTCGTGTACGGCAGCAACGCCATCTCGCGGCTGTTCTTCACGGCCACGGCGATGTCGCGCTGGTGCTGGCTGCAGTTGCCGCTGACCCGGCGGGCGCGGATCTTGCCGCGGTCGGAGATGTACTTCCGCAGCAGTGCCGTGTCCTTGTAGTCGATAAGCGTGTCCTTGTCCTTGCAGAAGATGCAGATCTTCTTCTTCAGCTTGCGTAGCGGCGGCTTGGACGGCGATCCGCCGCGGTTTCTCGGTGCCATGTCGATGTCCTCTTGGATGGAGTGGTCAGAAGGGGGGCTCGTCGGACAGTCCGCCGGCTGGCGGTGCCTGACCCCAGGGGTCGTCGCTGCCGGAGGACTGGCTGTCCGGGGACTGCCCGCCGCCGAAGCCACCGCTGCCGCGGGAGGCCTTGGTCACCTTGGCGGTGGCGTACTTCAACGACGGCCCGACCTCGTCGACGTCGAGCTCGACGACGGTCCGCTTCTCCCCCTCCTTGGTCTCGAACGAGCGCTGCTTGAGCCGGCCGGTGACCACGACGCGCGCGCCGCGGGTCAGTGACTCGGCGACGTTCTCCGCGGCCTGCCGCCAGATGGAGCAGCGCAGGAACAGCGCGTCGCCGTCCTTCCACTCGTTGGTGTTCTTGTCGAACGTCCGCGGTGTGGAGGCGACGGTGAAGTTGGCCACGGCGGCACCGCTCGGGGTGAAGCGCAGCTCCGGGTCGGCGGTGAGGTTGCCGACCACGGTGATGTTGGTTTCGCCTGCCATCAGTGCTCCCTGTTGACGGGGGTGTGCCGGCTCACCGGATGTCCGGGCGCATGACCTTGGTGCGCAGCACCGACTCGTTGAGGTTCAGCTGCCGGTCCAGTTCGGAGACCGTGGCCGGCTGGGCGTGCAGGTCGACGACGGCGTAGATGCCCTCGACCTTCTTGTTGATCTCGAAGGACAGCCGACGGCGGCCCCAGATGTCGACTTTCTCCACGGTGCCACCGTCCTTGGTGACGACGGTCAGGAATTGATCGAGGGACGGCGCGATGGTGCGCTCTTCCAGATCCGGATCGAGGATCACCATCAGTTCGTAACGACGCACGAAGACCCACCTCCTTTGGACTCAGGCGGCCGCGGACCTTCCGCGACAGGAGGGACGTTCACGCTCGGCAAACGCTGGCCAGGTTACCAGCGCACGGCCGGTGCCCTGGACACTCGCGGCGCAGCCTGTGGATAACCCGCAATGTCTGTGGACGGCGGGGGCGGGGGCCGTCAGCCGAGGTCGGCGTCCAACCGGGCCTGGGTCTGCTCGGCGGTCAGCTCCTCGATGTCCTGGGAGAGCATCCACTGGAACCCGAAGGGGTCCTCCAGCCGGCCCTGCCGGTAGCCGTAGGACTGGTCGCTGACCGGGAAGATCACCCGAGCACCCGCCGCGATCATCGCGGCGGCGACCGCGTCAGCGTCGCTGACCATGATCATGA
>JACCSC010000052.1 GCA_013813215.1 Geodermatophilaceae bacterium
ACCGTCGAGTCGTGGCGAGCCTTCGTCGCCGAGCACCGCGACGACATCGACGCCCTGCAGATCCTCTATTCGCGCCCCTACGGAAAGCGGCTGACGTTGAAGGCGATCAAGGAGCTGGCCGCCACGATCGGCCGGCCCCCGTACAACTGGACACCCGAACGGCTGTGGGCCGCCTACGAGGCCCTCGAAGCCCAACGGGTGAAGGGCTCGGCGGGGTCCGTGCTCACCAACCTCGTCTCCCTCGTCCGTCACGCCCTCGAACCCGACGGCGAGCTGGTCGCCTACCCCCTCACGGTCGAGCAGCGCTTCCAGAACTGGCTCGCCCAACAGGCCCAGGCCGGCACCACGTTCACCGACGACCAGCTCACCTGGCTCACCAGGATCAAGGACCACCTCGCCACCTCGCTCACCATCGCCCCAGACGACTTCGAGATCGAACCGTTCGTCAGCCGCGGCGGCTACGGCCGTGCCAACACCACATTCAACGGTCGCCTCGCCCCCCTACTCGACGAGCTCACCCAGGAACTCGTTGCATGACCGAGCTGCCGAGGGGATGGGAGCGAGCGCGCCTGGCTGATGTCGCAGAAGTCCGCCTCGGCCGGCAGCGCTCACCCAAGAATGCGACCGGTGATCGGATGCGGCCGTACTTGCGAGCGGCCAACGTCAAGTGGGGTGGCCTCGACCTGTCAGATGTCAACGAGATGGCGTTCACGGAAGCCGAGTCGGAAACGTACGAGCTCCGGCCCGGTGATCTGCTGCTCGGGGAGGCGTCAGGCAGTCCGTCCGAGGTTGGCAAACCCGGACAATACAAGGGCGAGATCGACGGATGCTGCTTCCAGAACACGCTGCTCCGCGTCCGAGTCCCGGACGCTCTGCTCCCTGATTTCTACGAGCACTACTTCCGCGAACAGGCCCTCAATGGCAGGTTCGCCGCCGGCTCGCGGGGAGTAGGCATCCACCACCTCGGTGCCGCCGCGCTGTCGGACTGGCCGGTCCCAATTCCGCCGACGGCGGAGCAGGAGCGGATCGTCGCGGCGATCGAGGAGGCGTTCTCCAAGCTCGACGCCGGCGAAGCCGGACTGCGAACCGTCCGCCAACGCCTCAAGCGCATGCGAGAAGCCGTCCTCGCCGCCGCCGTCACCGGCCGCCTCGTCCCCCAAGACCCCACCGACACCCCCGCCACCAAACTCCTCGCCGACCTAGGTGTGCGTGACTTGGGTGCAGCGGAACTCGAGGTGCTTCCTGACGGCTGGTCGTGGGCCGCGCTCGATTCGTTGAATGACCCAGCCCGCCCGATCTGTTACGGGATCCTCAAGCCGGGAGCGAACACCCCGGACGGTGTGCCGTATGTCGAAGTGCGTAGCTTGCGTACCGGACGGATCGATCCGGTGACGCTGCCGCGGTCACACTCGGACATCGAGAAGGCATTCGCACGCTCGCGCTTGCAGCCGGGGGATATCACGATCGCGATTCGGGGGACAACGGGTCGTGTCGCGATCGTTCCGCCAGCCCTGGTCGGAGGGAACGTGAGTCGAGATTGCGCGCGGCTCGCCGTGATCGGCGTGAATCCGCACTACGTTCAGCTCTACCTTCGGGGTCCGATCGCCCAACGGTTCTTTGCCGCTCGCGTACGCGGGGTAGCGGTCAAGGGGATCAACATTGGTGATCTACGCCGGTTGCCCGTTGCTCTTCCGCCGAAGGACGAGCAGACGCGCATCGTCGCTGAGGTCGACCGCCAACTGTCCTTCATCGAGGCCTGCGAGCGGGCCGTCGATGTCGGGCTGGCTCGCTCGGCCGCGCTGCGTCGGTCGGTGTTGAAGTCTGCGTTCGAGGGGCGGCTTGTCCAGCAGGATCCGTCGGACGAGCCGGCGTCGGTGCTGTTGGACCGGATCCGGGCTGCGCGGGCGGCGACGGCTGGCAAGCCGAAGGGGATCCGAGCGCGGAAGGTGCGTTCGTAGACTGATGGCCGTGCCGCTTGCGCCCACCCGCCTCGGCTCGCTCGTCGAGCAACACCGCGTGGAGATCGTCGCGCTCGTGCATCGGCACGAAGGACGCGGCATCGCAGTGTTCGGCTCCGTCGCGCGGGGAGAGGACGGCCCGGACAGCGACATCGACTTTCTTGTCGAGCTCGCCCAGGGGAGCTCCCTGTTCGACCTGATGCGCCTCGAAGACGACCTGACAGAGTTGCTCGGCTGTCGGATCGACGTGGTATCGGTCGGTGCGCTGCTCGATCGCGATGACGACATCCGCGCCGATGCAGTTCCGCTGTGACCCGGTCGGATGACAAGCGACTCGGCGACATCGTCGCGACCGGGACTGAGGTCGCCGAGATCACCGGTCGTGGCCGAGCGACGTTCGACGGCGACGTGGTGGTTCGGCGGGCGTTGGAGCGGTGCCTGGAGATCATCGGCGAGGCGTCGAAGGGTCTCACCGAGGAGGTTCGTTCCGCCATTCCTGGCGTGCCGTGGTCGGAGGTCGTTCGGCTGCGGGACCGGTTGAGTCACCACTACCACCGCGTCGACCCGGACGAGCTGTGGGCGACCGCCGAGCGCGACGTGCCGCGGCTGCTTGCGGCTCTCGCTGTGTGGCGCGCGGGACGGGAAGAGCGGTGAACAGCTCGAACGCGCTGGTGCAGAAGTTGTGGAACTTCTGCAACGTGCTGCGTGACGACGGGGTGTCGACGATCGAGTACGTCGAGCAGCTCACCTACCTGCTCTTCTTGAAGATGGCCGCCGAGCGCCAGCAGGCCGGGCTCGGCGAGGTGGTGCCGTACGGGTTGGACTGGCAGTCGTTGCTCGACCGGGACGGCGACGAGTTGGAGACGCACTACCGCCACATCCTCGAACCGCTGGGCAAGCAGCCGGGCACGCTCGGCACGATCTTCCGCAAGGCGCAGAACCGCATCCAGGACCCGGCCAAGCTGCGCCGGCTGGTGGTGAACCTGATCAACGAGGAGACCTGGACGGCGGTCGATGCCGACTTGAAGGGCGACGCCTACGAGGGTCTGCTGCAGAAGGGTGCCGAGGACACCAAGTCGGGCGCCGGTCAGTACTTCACGCCCCGGCCGTTGGTGCGGGCGATGATGGCGTGCCTGCGCCCGAAGCCGGGCGAGACGGTGGCTGATCCGGCGTGCGGGACGGGCGGGTTCTTGCTGGCCGCGCACGAGTGGATCGTCGACCACCACATCGCCGGGATGGACGTCGACGACAAACGATTCTTACGTGACGAGGCGATGCACGGCTGGGAGATCGTCGACGGCACCGCCCGGTTGTGCGCCATGAACCTGTTGCTGCACGGCATCGGCACACCGAACGGCACCAGCCTCGTCACGGTGACCGATGCGTTGCGGGGTGATCCGGGGTTGCGGGTGGATGTGATCGGGGCGAACCCGCCGTTCGGGCGGAAGTCGTCGATGACGATGGTCAACGAGGCGGGGGAGGCCGAACGCGAGGACCTGGTCGTGGTGCGCGACGACTTCTGGGCGTCGACGTCGAACAAGCAACTCAACTTCTTGCAGCACATCAAAACGATGCTCAAGATCGGCGGCCGGGCGGCGGTGGTGCTGCCCGACAACGTGCTGTTCGAGGCCGGTGCCGGCGAGACGATCCGCCGCCGACTCTTGGCCGAGTGCGACCTCCACACGATCCTGCGGCTGCCGACGGGGATCTTCTACGCGCAGGGGGTGAAGGCGAACGTGGTGTTCTTCGACCGCAAGCCGGCGGCCGCGGACCCGTGGACGAAGGCGACGTGGGTCTACGACCTGCGCACGAACATGCACTTCACGTTGAAGACCAAGACGCTGCGGTTCGAGGACCTCGCCGGTTTCGTCGACTCCTACTGCCCGCAGGACCACAGCAAGCGGGTCGAGTCGGAGCGGTTCCGCCGGTTCACCTACGACGAGCTGATGGCCCGGGACAAGGCCAACCTCGACATCACCTGGCTGCGCGACGAGTCCCTCCAGGACTCCAGCGATCTGCCCGCACCGGGTGTGCTCGCCGCCGAGATCGTCGAAGAACTTGAGTCCGCCCTCGCCCAGTTCGCCGAGCTGGCCGCCAGTTTGCCGGTCGAGGATGGATGAGGGCCCTGATCGGGATCCCGCTCGAGGAGCGTGACGTGCCAGTCCCTGCTGCGGCCGCGCGTTCGAGGATGCCTCGTAGCGGCCGAGGCGAATGCGGTGGTCTGAGGACCCCGTTGGTGCGGTCGGACGAGCTGCGGCGAGCCGGCGGGTCGTCATGGACGGCGCGCGAGGTCTTTCGGGAGCAGGTACTCGTGGCTGCGCTGGCGCCAGAGTTCGGCGGAGGCGCGGGCGTTGCGGGGGATATGGGTGGCGGCGATGCCGCGGTGGTACGGCGTCGTCGTGCCAGGGGTGTACAGCCGTAGGTCGGCGTAGCCGAGCTCGTCGCGGACCTGCTCGAAGTGCTCCGGCTCGGCCAGGATCTCATGGTCGGGAAGCACAACCTGTACGTCGGTGGAAGCGACCAGGAAGCCATCGACGCGGCCAAGCCCGACGAGGGTGGTCTGCGCCTTGCGGGTGACGATGACGGGGCAGACCAGGGCCTCGGGGCGCTCGAGCTGGACGATTGCGGCCTTGCGGAGGAACCGGCGCAGGTCGCCCTTGGCGTCGGCCGCGGTGTCGGCATAGTGC
>JACCSC010000072.1 GCA_013813215.1 Geodermatophilaceae bacterium
CTGCAGGCCGCCCGCGGTGCCGGCCCGGACGATTCGCCTTACGCCGGCCCGTAGCAGCTCCTCGAAGCACACGGCGGCCCCGGCCGATCCGACGCCGTGTGAGGCCACGGTGACCGGCACGCCGGCGTAGGTGCCGGTGAGGGTGAGGTACTCGCGGTTGCGGCCGAGTTCGCGGGCGCCGTCGAGCATCGCCGCAGCGCGTTCGGCCCGCGCCGGGTCGCCGACGACTAGAGCGACCGGCGCGAGGTCGGCCACCTTGGCCCGTAGCAGTGGCAGGACGTCGTCGCGTTCGAGGAGCACGTGCTTCATCGGGCGGCGGCGGGCAGGGTGTCCAGCAGCCCCCGGCAGGCGGCGAACACGACTTCCAGGGCCTCGTCGAAGCCGTCGTCCGGACCGCCGTAGGGGTCCGTGACATCGAGATCCGGCTCGCCGTCGGGGGCGAAGTCGCGCAGCAGCCGGATCTTCGCGGCCGCGGCCGGGTCCGGAGCCATCCGGCGCAGGTCCCGGACGTTCTGCCGGTCCAGGCCGACGACCAGGTCGTAGGCGGCGAAGTCGCGGGCGGAGAACTGGCGGGCGACGTGCGTGCTGCCGTCGTACCCACCCTTGGTCATGGCCCGCAGCGCCGAGTGGTCAGCCGGACCGCCGACGTGCCACGACCCCGTGCCGGCGCTGTCGACCTGGATGTCCAGCCCGGCGTCCGCGACCAGCCGTCGCATCACGACCGAGGCCATCGGCGAGCGGCAGATGTTGCCCAGGCAGACGAAGCAGATCCGGTACGGCGAGGCAGCCACGGTGCCATCCTCTCCCACCGTGGGCATCGCCCCAGCTACGGCGTCGCGTTCACCACCACCGCGAAAGTGGACGGCGCCCGCGCAGAGAGCAGCTCGACGATGTCCGGGCGGCCGTCACCGGTGAAGTCGGCGGTCGTGACGGACACGGGGTCGTGTCCGGTCGGCAGGTCCAGCGGCGGCCCGAACCCGGCGCCGGCCCGGCCCAGGTTGATCCGCAGGCAGCCGCCGGCCAGTTCGGCACAGACCGACACCGCGTCGAGCAGGCCGTCGGCGTTATAGTCGGCCAGCGCCAGGTCGCTCCACCCGGCCGGCTGGTAGGACGGCGCCTGCAGCACGCCGCCGGAGTTGACGAACCGGAACAGGCCGGCCCGCCCGGTGTGCGTTCCCTTGATGCCGACGAGGGCGACGTCGAGCTGACCGTCGCCGGTGAGGTCGGCGAGGGCCGCGGCCCGCACGTTGGTGTCGGCGGTCCGCGAGGACACGAAGGTGAACGTGCCGTCGCCGCGGCCGGCGTTGACGTACAGGGTCGTCTTCGCGTTGTCGTTCGTACCGGTGATCACGGCCGACACCGCGTCGACGTTCCCGTCGCCGGTGAGGTCACCGAGCAAGGTCGAGCGCTGGTCGCCGGCACCGGCACCGGACAACACAGGCGCCGCGAACGTGCCGTCGCCGTTGCCTGGGAGCACCGACAGCGAGGTGAACGTGTTGCTCACGATGTCCGGGTTGCCGTCGGCGTTCACGTCACCCACGGCAATGCCGAGTACGGCGGCGCCGCTGCCGTTGCTCATGGGCTGGGCCGGGTCGAAGCGTCCGTTGCCCCGGCCCAACATGACGAACACGTTCTCCGGGTCACCGGGCTGGTCGGCGCCGGCGATCACGTCGAGGCGGCCGTCGCGGTTGACATCGCCGAGCGTCATGCTCTGGATGACGCTGAATCCGCCGCTGGTCAGAGGCGCGCCGAACCGGCCGTCACCTTGATTCAGGTGGGCCACCGGCGCGCCGGAAACCGCGATCACGACGTCGGGTCGGGCGTCGCCGTTCAGGTCGCCGGAGCGGACGATGGTGCCGACCGCTGCCGGGCCGAAGGTGACGAAGTTGCGGGCGGCGCGGAACGTTCCCGGTCCGGTCCCGAGCGTCGCGGCGATGTCACCGCTGCGCAGCCCGCCCGCGGAGACCAGATCGCGCCGGCCGTCGCCGGACAGGTCGACTGCGGTGATGTTCGCCCCGCCTGCGACCCACCGGTCGATCGACCCAAGGGTGCCGTCGCCGCGACCGCGGAGCACGAGCGCGAGGTCGTCGCTGCCGGCAACGACGTCGAGCTTCCCGTCCGCGGTGACGTCCTCGACGTCGAGCCAGCCGAGGTTGGCCGCGAGTCCGGTGTACCGCGCGGTGATGGTGAAGCCGCCGTCGCCGGTTCCCAGCCCGACGGTCACGAAGCCGTCACCGGCGCTGGCCAGGTCAGGGAGGCCGTCGCCGTTGAGGTCGCCGAGGGCCAATGCGTAACCCCACCGCGCCTGCGGATCGCCGTTGCAGATCTGGGGGCCGAACGTCCCGTTCCCGGCGTTCAGGCGGACCGCCGGGCAGCCCGCGCCGTAGACGAGGTCGAGGTCGCCGTCCGCGTCGACGTCGGCGGTGTTCAGGTCGTTGTAGGACAACGCGAACGGCGGGGGGTACGACGTCGGCGCCGCGAAGCCCCCGGCTCCGTTGCCCAGAGCGACGTTGAGCGAGTCGCCGGTCGGGCGGTCGGCGATCGCCGCCACGTCCTGGTTCCCGTCACCGTTGAAGTCGGCGGCGATCACGTCGATGGCCGGCACGGGGATGGTCGCGCTCAACACGAACGTCCCGTCGCCGCGGGCCCCTCAGCACGGCGAGGCCGTTGCCGCTGGCCGACACGGTCGCCACGGCAGCGTCGGGGAGCCCGTCGTTGGTGAAGTCGGCCACGGCGACGGCGGTGGCCGCGGCGTTGCCGGGCATCGCCGAGCCGACCCGCGGGCCGAGCCGGCCCTGTCCGGTGCCGCGCAGTAGGCCGAGGCCCGGTGTGGCTGGGTCGGCGACGAGGGCGTCCGGGCGACCGTCGGTGGTCACGTCGGCCACCTCGAGGTCGGTGAGGACCACGCCGGCCGGGTGACCTGCGGTACCGCGAACCGCGGAGTCCCGGCGGCCAGCGCCGTCCCAGGTCCGGCGAGCACGACCGACGTCGCCGTCACGAGGAATAGCGTCGTCCGTAGCGTGCCCATCACGTTCCTCCGTCCTGGCCGCGTAGTCGGCCGGGCCAAGGGTGCGGTGTGGCCGGACTGAGTGCCACTGCACATTGGTCGTAGCACCGGTGGGAGGCCGTAGCCGGTGTGCAGGGTCACACCGGTGGCGACGTCGGTAGGGTCGACGCGCCCGAACTGGAAGGTGGCCCGCAGACGTGCCAGATCTAGATGCCGAGTTCACCGCGCTGCCCCTGCGGCAGCTCGCCGACGCCGCGCTGACCCGCGCCCGAGAGCTCGGCGCTGAGCACGCCGACCTGCGGGTGGAGCGGGTGCGCACGCAGAGCGTCGGCCTGCGTGATGCCACGGTCGAGTACTCCGCCGACGGCGAGGACCGCGGTCTGGCCGTCCGCCTGGTGCACGACGGGACCTGGGGCTTCGCGGCGGGGGTCGAGTTCACCGTCGAGGAGGCGGTGCGTCTGGTGGACCAGGCGGTGGCCGTGGCCAAGGTCAGCGCGCCGGTCAACACCGACCGGGTCGAGCTGGCCGACGAGCCGGTGTACGCCGACGCGACGTGGGTTTCGGCGTACGAGATCGACCCGTTCGGCGTCCCGGAGCCGGACAAGCTGGCCCGGCTGACCGAGCTGTGCGAGCGGCTGATGGCCGCTGACGGCGTCGACCACGTCAACGCGAGCCTGCAGGCGGTCAAGGAGAACAAGTTCTACGCCGACCTGCGTGGCACGACGATCACCCAGCAGCGGGTCCGGATCGTGCCGGAGTTCACCGCGGTCGCGGTCGACCGGGCGGCCGGCGGCTTCGAGACGATGCGCACGGTGAACCCGCCGGTCGGGCGCGGCTGGGAGTACCTGACGGGGACCGGCTGGGACTTCGACGCCGAGCTGGCCGAGTTGCCCGAGCTGTTGGCCGAGCGGACCAAGGCGCCGTCGATCGAGGCCGGCCAGTACGACCTGGTGATCCACCCGTCGCAACTCTGGCTGACGATCCACGAGTCGATCGGGCACGCCACCGAGCTGGATCGCGCCCTCGGTTACGAGGCGGCGTACGCCGGGACGTCGTTCGCGACCTTCGACAAGCTGAACACGCTGCAGTACGGCTCGCCGGTCATGCACGTGACCGGCGACCGGGTGGTCGAGCACGGGCTGTCGACGATCGGGTACGACGACGAGGGGGTCGCCGGCCAACAGTGGGACATCGTGCGCGACGGCGTACTGGTCGGCTATCAGACCGACCGGAACATGGCCCGGCTGATGGACCTCGGCCGCTCGACCGGCTGCGCGTACGCCGACTCCTCGGGCCACGTGCCTGTGCAGCGGATGGCCAACGTCAGCCTGCAGCCGGCCGCCGACGGGCCGTCGACAGAGGAGCTGATCGGTCGGGTCGAGCGGGGCCTGTACGTCGTCGGCGACAAGAGCTGGTCCATCGACATGCAGCGCTACAACTTCCAGTTCACCGCCCAGCGGTTCTACCTGATCGAGAACGGCCGGATCGTGGGGCAGGTCAGGGACGCGGCCTACCAGGCGACCACCACGGACTTCTGGGGCGCGATGGAGGCGGTCGGCGGCCCGCAGACCTACGAGCTGCACGGCTCCTTCCAGTGCGGCAAGGCCCAGCCGGGTCAGGTCGCGCCGGTCAGCCACGGCGCGCCGAGCGCACTGTTCCGCGGCATCACCATCCTCAACACCGTGACGGAGGCAGGAAAGTGACCGCGGCCTACTTACGACCGCAGGAGATCGTCGAGCGGGCGCTGGCCATCTCCCGGGCCGACGACTGCGCGGTCATCGTCACCGATCGCACCGAGGCCAACCTGCGGTGGGCGAACAACAGCCTGACCACGAACGGCGCGATGCGTTCGCGCCAGGTGATCGTCGTGAGCTTCGTCGGCGGCGCCGTTGGCTCGGTGAGCCGACACGTGTCCAACGTCGACGACCTGGCCCTGCTGGTCAGCGCGTCCGAGCTGGCCGCGCGCGGTGCGAGCCCGGCCGAGGACGCGATGCCGCTGGTCGAGCCGGGCGCGCCCGCCGGGCCATGGGAGGACGGCCCGGCCGAGACCTCCATCGAGGTGTTCTCCGAAGTCGCGCCGGCCCTGGGTCAGGCCTTCGGGGAGTCCGGGGGCGCTGACCGGCTGTTGTTCGGCTTCGCCGAGCACACGATGGAGACGACGTACCTGGGTACGTCGAGCGGCCTGCGCCTGCGCTACGACCAGCCGGCCGGGCGGGTCGAGCTGAACGGCAAGACCGGCGACCGCAGCCGCTCGGTCTGGACCGGCGTAGGCACGCGCGACTTCTCCGACGTGGACGTCGCGGCCCTGGTGTCCGAGGTCTCCGGCAAGCTCGCCTGGGGCTCCCGGCAGGTGGACCTGCCGCCGGGACGCTACGAGACGCTGCTCCCGCCGTCCTGCGTGGCCGACCTGATGGTCTACCTCTACTGGGTGTCCGAGCGGCGGCAGGCCGACGAGGGCCGGACCGTGTTCTCCAAGGCCGGCGGCGGCACGCGGATCGGTGAGCAACTCGCGTCGATCCCGGTCACCCTGCGCAGCGACCCGAACGAGCCCGGGCTGGAGACCGGGCCGTTCCTCGCTGTGGGGACCTCCGGTCAGGGCACGTCGGTCTTCGACAACGGCATGCCGCTGGGCCGGACCGACTGGATCCGCGACGGCGTACTGCAGACCCTCGTGACCCCGAGATGGTGGGCGGGCAAGAGCGACACCGCACCGTCGGCGTACGTCGAGAACCTCGTACTCGAGGATCCGCGCGGCGGCCGTGACCTCGCCGACCTCATCGCGGCGACCGAGCGCGGTCTGCTGCTCACCACGCTCTGGTACATCCGCGAAGTCGACCCGCAGAACCTGCTGCTGACCGGCCTGACCCGGGACGGCGTCTTCCTGATCGAGAACGGCGAGGTCACCGGCGCGGTCAACAACTTCCGGTTCAACGAGAGCCCGGTGGACCTGCTGTCCCGGATGACGGAGGTGGGCTCGTCCAGCCGCACCCTGCCGCGCGAGTGGGGCGACTACTTCACCCGGGCCGCGATGCCGACGTTGCGCATCCCCGACTTCAACATGAGCTCGGTGTCCCCGGCCTCGTAGCTGGTGCGGATCGGCCGCGGCGGGCTTGTGACAGATTTCGCAAGCTGACGCCTACCGACCGTGGCCGCGGTTCGCTACCCTCGCCAGACCCCCTATGCCGACCACCCGAGCCCCGCTCGCGGTGGTTGCGGGCTTTCGAAGACGACGGACGAGCGGTTGGAGCGGTGCATGACGACCTCGGTGATCCCGGGCCTGGAAGATCCGCCGACCCAGCATCACGAGCTGGTGCAGTGGGTGGCCGAGGTGGCCGAGCTGACCACCCCCGAGCGGGTCGTCTGGTGCGACGGGTCCGACGCAGAGTGGACCCGGCTGACCGACCAGCTGGTCGACGCGGGCATCTTCGTCCGGCTGGACAAGAAGCCGAACTCCTTCCGTGCGGTCTCCGATCCCAGCGACGTGGCTCGCGTCGAGGACCGGACCTACATCTGCTCCGAGCGCGAGCACGACGCCGGGCCGACGAACAACTGGATGGCCCCGGCGGAGATGAAGCCGGTGATGACCGAGCTGTACCGCGGTTGCATGCGCGGGCGCACGATGTACGTCATCCCGTTCGCCATGGGGGCCGTGGGCGGCGCGACGAGCCTGTACGGCGTGGAGATCACCGACTCGGAGTACGTCGTCTGCTCCATGCGCATCATGGCCCGGATCGGCGCCGACGTCCTGACCGCGATGGGTGAGGACACACCCTTCGTGAAGGCCTTGCACTCCGTCGGCTACCCGCTCGAGCCGGGTCAGGAGGACGCGGACTGGCCGTGCAGCGACACCAAGTACATCAGCCACTTCCCCGAGGAGCGGGCCATCTGGTCCTACGGCTCCGGTTACGGCGGCAACGCGCTGCTGGGCAAGAAGTGCTACTCGCTGCGGATCGCCAGCGCGATGGCCCACGACGAGGGCTGGCTCGCCGAGCACATGCTCATCCTCAAGCTGACCAACCCGCAGGGCCGGGTCTACTACGTGACCGGCGCCTTCCCGAGCGCGTGCGGCAAGACCAACCTGGCCATGCTCGATCCGACGGTCGAGGGCTGGAAGGTCGAGACCCTCGGCGACGACATCGCCTGGATGCGCTTCGGCGAGGACGGCCGGCTGTACGCCGTCAACCCCGAGTTCGGCTTCTTCGGGGTGGCTCCCGGGACCGGGTATCCCACGAACGCCAACGCGATGCGCACGATCGAGCAGGGCAACTCCATCTTCACCAACGTGGCGCTCACCGACGACGGTGACGTCTGGTGGGAGGGGATGACCAAGGAACCGCCCGCTCACCTGATCGACTGGAAGGGCCGGGACTGGACGCCGGAGTCCGAAGAGCCGTCCAGCCACCCGAACTCGCGGTTCTGCACGCCGGCCGGGCAGTGCCCGATCATCGCGCCCGAGTGGCAGGACCCGAAGGGCGTCCCGATCTCGGCCATGCTCTTCGGCGGCCGCCGGGCTACCACGGTGCCGCTCGTGACCGAGTCCCGTGACTGGCAGCACGGCGTGTTCCTGGCTGCGACGCTCTCCTCGGAGACGACCGCGGCGGCCGCGGGCAAGACCGGCGTGGTCCGCCGCGACCCGATGGCCATGCTGCCGTTCATCGGCTACAACGCCGGGGACTACGTCAACCACTGGGTGCAGACCGGCAAGCAGGCCGACGCCACCAAGCTGCCGCGGATCTTCTACGTCAACTGGTTCCGCCGCGGCGAGGACGGCCATTTCCTGTGGCCCGGCTTCGGTGAGAACAGCCGCGTTCTGAAGTGGGCCATCGAGCGGATCGAGGGCACCGCAGCCGCCGACGAGACTGCCATCGGCTACCTGCCCTCACCGGGTGCACTGGACGTCGCTGGGTTGGACGTGTCCGCCGACGACCTCGCCGCCGCGCTCGCGGTGGACGCCGAGGAGTGGCGGGCGGAGATCCCGCTGATCCAGCAGTGGTTCGAACGGCTCGGGGACGCACTGCCCTCGACGATGCACGACGAACTCGCTGCCCTGGAGCAGCGCCTCTCCAACTAGACCCAGGGCTCCTACCGCGATACCCCGCCGCCCGGCGGGGTATCGGTTACGGTGCCTGGCGTGGCTGCCGACGAGGCTGGCGGGAGCAGCGGCCCCGGCCTCCTCACGCCGTACGTCGACGTTCTCGGTACGCCGCATGCCGCTCGGATGGTGCTGTTCGGCTTCGTCGGACGGCTGCCGTTGTCGATGGTGGGGCTGGGCAGCGTCCTGCTCGTCGAGAGCTACACCGGCTCCTACGGCCTCGGCGGTGTCGTGGCGGCCACCGGCGCGGTAGCCACCGCTGTCCTCGGCCCGGTGATCGGCCGGTACGCCGACAGTGTCGGGCAGCGCCGGGTGCTACTGCCGATCGTGGTGGTCCACCTCGTCGGCGGCCTGGTCTTCCTGTTCTCCGTGCGGAGCCAGTCCGGGGATCACGCGTGGCCGCTGTGGGTCGTGTTCGTGGCCGTCGGGGTTGCCGGCGGCGCGCTACCACCGATCTCCAGCATGATCCGGACCCGGTGGAGCTACCTGTTGCGCGGCTCGCCGCGGCTGAACACCGCGCTGGCCTTCGAGTCCGTGGTCGATGAACTCGTCTTCATCGTCGGTCCGGTCCTCGTCACTTTCCTGTCCACCACGGGGCACACCACGTCGGGCCTGGTCACCGCGTTCACCCTCGCCGTGGCGGGTGGTCTGCTCTTCGCCGCCCAGGTCGAGACCGAGCCACCGCCGAGCGGACACCACCCGCACCGCGGGCCATCAGCGCTCCGGACGCCCGGCTTGCTCGTGCTCTGCCCGGTCGGCGCCGCGCTGGGCATGGTCCTCGGCTCGGTGCAAGTGGGGCTGGTCGCGTTCGCGGACAAGGTCGACAAGGAGGCTCTGTCCGGTGTGCTGATTGCTTCGCTGGCCGTCGGTTCGATGGTGGCCGGCATCCTCTGGGGGCTGCGGCACTGGTCCAGCGAGCTGCGCCGCCGGCTGCTGCTCACCCTGGCCGCGCTCAGCGCGGGATCGTTGGCGCTGGTCTTCGTCCCGACGATGTGGCTGATGCTCGTGCTGGTCTTCCTGGCTGGTACGGCGGTGTCGCCGTCGCTGATCTCGGCCTTCACGCTCACCGAGCGGCTGATCCCGCCGCGGCTGGTGACCGAGGGATTCACCTGGCTGGGAACGGCGATCGGTCTCGGGGTCGCCGTGGGGGTCGCGGCGGCCGGCAAGCTCATCGACCGGTTCGACGCCAACGCCGCCTTTGCCGTGGCGGCGGTGGCCGCGGGGATCGCCACCGCGGTGGTCCTCGTCGGCCAGCCCGTCCTCGACGAGCAGCGGGTCAGATCCGCTGTCGTGCCCGCCAGCAGGGTTCCGTAGCGGTACGCACCTGCCGTTACCCTGGACGGATGACAACCGACCAGGAGCTGGATTGGTCGGCGGTGTCGACGGAGTCCTGTCCGATCGGGCTCTCGGTCGGACTCATCGGGGATCGCTGGTCCCTGCTGATCCTGCGGGAGCTGGCCTTCGGTGTGGACCGCTTCGACGCCGTCCAGGAGCACCTGGGGATCTCCCGCCGCACACTCACCGAGCGGCTCGATGCCTTGGTCGCGGCGGAGATCGCCGAGCGGACGCCGTACAAGGCGCCGGGCCAGCGCACCCGGCACCGCTACCGCCTCACCCCGGCCGGGGAGGAGGTGCTTCCGCTCCTGCTGGCGCTGGGGGCATGGGGCGAGCGGTACCGCACCGACGGCGCGACGTCGCCGTTGCGGATGAACCACGACGGCTGCGGGCGGGCCGTGGTGCCCCGTCTGGTGTGCACCGCTGGGCATGACGTGGCCATCGACGAGGTGCAGCCGCAGCTACGGCGTACTCGTTGAGACCGGTTCGCGGTCGCGACCGCTGACCAGCGCCAGGGACATTCCGGCCGCGGCCAGGCAGAACGCTCCCGCGCCGAACCACGCCCAGTCGTAGGACCCGAGGCTCGTGCGCAGGATTCCGGCCGTGCTCGCGGCGATCGCCGCCCCGACCTGGTGGGCGGCGAACACCCAGCCGAAGACGATCGTGCCGTCGGCGCCGAAGTACTCGCGGCAGAGGGTCACCGTGGGCGGGATGGTCGCGACCCAGTCCAGCCCGTAGAAGACGATGAAGATCAGCATGCTCGCGCGGGGTGCGGCGCTGAACAGGAACGGCAGCGCGAACAGCGACAGTCCCCGCAGGCCGTAGTACCAGCCGAGCAGCAGCCGGCTGTCGACCCGGTCGGTCAGCCAGCCCGAGGCGATGGTGCCGATCAGGTCGAACAGCCCGACCAGCGCGAGCAGCCCCGCCGCCGTGGTTCCGGGCATGCCGTGGTCGTGCGCCGCCGGGATGAAGTGCGTGCCGACCAGGCCGGTCGTGGACAGCCCGCAGATCGCGAACCCACCGGCGAGCAGCCAGAACGCCGGCACCTGGACCGCTCGACGCAACGCGTCGATGGCCGTGCGGGCCGGTCCGAGCGGCGGCCCGACGGCGTTCGGTGAGGTGGACCCGGCGCCGCCGTACGGTTCGATGCCCAGGTCGGCCGGTCGTTCCGTGAGCAAGGTCAGGACCAGCGGTACGACGGCCAGCGCCGCCGCGGACACCGTGAGCGAGGCGGCCCGCCAGCCGATCTGGTCGGCCAGCAGGGCGAGGACCGGCAGGAAGACGAGCTGCCCCGCCGTACCGCCGGCGGTCAGGATGCCGAGCACCAGGCCACGCGAGCGGGTGAACCAGCGGTTGGCCACGGTCGCGGCGAAGACGAGGGCCATCGAGCCGGTGCCGAGTCCGATGAGCAGACCCCAGGACAGCAGCAGGTGCCAGCTTGCCGACATCAGCAGGGTCAGCGCACTCCCAAGGGCGATCAGGACGAGGGCCGCCGCCACCACCTGACGCATCCCGAAACGGTCCATCAGCGCCGCGGCGAACGGCGCGGTCAGCCCGTACAGCAACAGGCTGAGCGACACCGACACCGAGATCGACGCCGTCGACCAGCCGAACTCCTCCTGCAGCG
>JACCSC010000110.1 GCA_013813215.1 Geodermatophilaceae bacterium
GCTGCGGCCACCGGCGCCCAGGGCACCAGCGCCGCCACCGCGCGTACACCGTGACCGCCACGGCGTACGTCGCCGCGCAATGCCCGCACCGCGCCCCGGGTGGAGCGCAGCACGAGGTAGTGGTCCACGCCGCGGGCGGCGACCAGACCGCCGAAGACCCCGGCCGCGCAGGCCACACCGAGCAGCCGCCAGGCCAGGCCCTCGGCCTGCAGGGTGGCCACGGCGAAGGTGACCAGTGCCACGGTGATGGCCAACGTGAGGCTGACCACGGCCAGCGCGCCGGCCGGCCCGCGCTGATGCTCGGGTCCGTACCGTTCGTAGCGAGTAGCCGCGCCGCCGAGGACCCCGAACACGGCCACGGCCGCGATCAGCAGCGCCAGCGTCCAGACCGACATGTCGTCTCCCCCACGAGTCACTCCTGCCTCAGCGGCAACATACCTGCCGGCCGGCGGCCGGCCCGTCAGGCCACGATGGCGTGACCGAACCGTGTCCTGCCGGACGCCCCCCGCCGATCCGACGGGCAGACTCGGCGCGTGCAGCCGGAGCCGCCCGATCCGAACCGCTGGCGAGCGCTGGCGGTGTGCCTCACCTCAGGGTTCCTCACGCTGCTCGACGTCAGCATCGTCAACGTCGCGCTGCCCTCCATCGAGCGCGGACTGGATGCCAGTGCCAGCCAATTGCAGTGGATCCTGACCGGATATGCGCTGTCCTTCGGGCTGGTGCTGGTCTCAGCCGGGCGGATCGGGGACGCCCGCGGGCGGCGGCGGGCCTTCCTGGTCGGGCTCGGGGTGTTCACGCTGGCCTCGCTGATCGCCGGGCTGGCCCCGACCGCGGAGTGGTTGACCGCCGCCCGCGTGCTGCAGGGCGTCGGGGCGGGCATCCTCAACCCGCAGGTCGCTGGGTTCATCCAGGCCCTGTTCAGCGGGCCGGAGCGGGGACGCGCCTTCGGGGCCCTGGGGGCCTCGATCGGGCTGTCCACGGCAGTCGGGCCGCTGGCCGGCGGGCTGATCCTCGAACTCGTCGGCGGGCCCGACGCGTGGCGCTGGGTCTTCCTGGTGAACATCCCGGTGGGCGGGCTCGCGCTGGTCCTCGCCCTGCGGCTGCTGCCGAAGATCGACCCAGGCCGGCGGGACAGCCGGTTGGACCCGGTCGGCGTGCTGCTGCTCGCCGTCGCGGTGGTGCTGATCCTCCTGCCGCTGCTCGGTGACAGTGGCGCCGCGCTGACCAATCGGCCGTGGTGGCTCGCGGCAACGGGCCTCGCCGGGCTCGGCCTCTTCGTCGGCTGGGAACGCCGGTTGGCCCGCCTGGGTGGCGCCCCCGTGATCGACCTCCGGCTGTTCCGGCACCGTTCGTACGCCCTCGGCGCCCTGCTCGCCCTGTGCTACTTCGCCGGCTTCACGTCGATCTTCTTCGTCCTCACCCTGACCCTGCAGGCCGGCCTGGACTACAGCCCGCTGGGGGCCGGGCTGGCGGCGACGCCGTTCGCGATCGGCGGTGCGCTGGCCGCCATCGGCGGCGGGCGGCTGGTGGCCCGGGCCGGGCGCTGGGTGGTCGTCGCGGGGCTTGTCCTGAGCATTGTCGGCGTCCTGGCCACTGCGTACGTCGCCACGGTGGTCGACGGGTCAGTGCTGGGCTGGGCCATCGCGCTGCCGCAGCTGGTGGCCGGGGCCGGCAGCGGCCTGGCCATCTCACCGAACCAGACGCTGACCCTCAGCCAGGTGCCGGTCGAGGGTGGCGGCAGCGCGGCCGGGGTGGTGCAGACCGGGCAGCGGATCGGGACGGCGTTGGGGATCGCCGCCGTGGGGGCGGTCTTCTTCGCCCGGCTGGCCGACGGCGGTGACTACGTGAGCGCGCTCGTGGTCGCGCTGCTGGTCTGCGCGGCGCTGATGGCCATGGCGCTGGCCGTCGGGCTGTCCGACCTGTGGCTCGGCCGCCGCGCCCGCCGCCTGCCTCCGGCTACCCGGCCAGTTCCTCCGGGGTGAGGACGCGGAGAACGCAGAACTCGTTGCCGTCGGGGTCGGCCATGACGACCCAGGTGACCTCCGGCCCCTGCCCGATGTCGACCCGGCGGGCGCCCAGGTCCTCGAGCCGGGCCACCTCGGCGGCCTGCTCGCGATCCGGCCGCAGGTCCAGGTGCAGCCGGTTCTTGACCTGCTTGCCCTCGGGGACGCGCGCGAACAGCAGGTCCGGCGCGACGCCGTCCTCGGGGCTGCCGGCCGGCGGTTCGAGGACCACCTCGTCCTCGTCCTCCTCCGTACGCCGCCAGCCCAGCGCCTGCTCCCAGAAGGACGCGATCGCGGAGGGATCCTGGCTGTCGATGTTCGTGGCCTGGATGCGAAGTGTCATGCCGCGACCTTGCCCGCCCGGCCGTACGGCGGCGAGCGAGTTTCAGAACAGCGTCTGCCCGATCAGGAAGCCGTTCAGCGCGATGATCATCGCCGCGGCTACCCCCGCCGCGAACGTCGTCACCGGGCGGTTGGTCAGTCCGGCCATGATGTCCCGGCGCCGGGTCAGCAGGACCAGCGGCACCAGCGCGAACGGGATGCCGAAGGACAGCACCACCTGGGACAGCACGAGCGCTGACGTCGGGTCCACGCCGATCCCCAGGACGACCAGCGCCGGCGCGAGAGTGCACGCGCGGCGGACGAGCAGCGGGATCCGGCGCTGGATGAAGCCCTGCATGACGACCTGCCCGGAGTACGTCCCCACGCCCGAGGAGGCGAAGCCGGAGGCCAGCAGGGCGATCGCGAACATGAACGCCGCCGGCTGGTCGAGTACCCGGCCGAGCCCCGCGTGCACGCCTTCCAGCGTGTCGGTGTCCGGTATGTCGGTGCCGAAGAACAGTGCGGCCGAGATGACCAGCATCGAGGCGTTGACCAGCCCGGCGAGCCCCATCCCGACGAAGACGTCGATCTGCTGGTGGCGGTACAGGAAGCGCTTCTCCTGCTCGGTGGTGGCCGAGATTCGGCCCTGGGTGAGCGCCGAATGCAGGTAGATGACGTGCGGCATGACCGTGGCGCCGAGGATGCCGGTGGCCAACAGCAGGCTGCTCGTGCCCTGGAAGTTCGGGACGAGGCCGGCCGCGGCGTCGCCCGGTTCGATGTCGATCCGTACGACGGTGCTGAGGAACCCGAGCAGGATGACGCCGAACAGCCCGGCGATGGCCAGTTCGAACGGCCGGTAGCCGCGGCCCTGCAGCGCGAGCAGGAGGAACGCGACGACGCCGGTGATGACGCCGCCGGTGAACAGCGGGATCCCGAAGAGCAGGTTCAGCGCGATCGCCCCGCCGATCACCTCGGCCAGGTCGGTGGCGATGGCGACCAGCTCGGCCTGCACCCACATGCCGCGCGACACCGGCCGGGGGAACTGCTCACGGCACATCTCGGGCAGGTTGCGCCCGGTGGCCAGCCCGAGCTTGGCCGACAGCGACTGGATGAGCATGGCCAGCACGTTCGCCGCGACGATCACCCAGAGCAGCAGGTAGCCGAACTGCGCGCCCGCGGAGAAGTTCGTGGCGAAGTTGCCGGGGTCGACGTACGCGATCGCCGCGACGAAGGCCGGACCGTACAGCGGGAGTCGCCCGCGCCAACGTCGATCGCGGTAGTCCGCGGCCGCGGCACCCGGCACGGGGTCCTTGGTCGCCGTCACGGGCCGGTCCCCGGCTCGACCCGCCCGTATACGAGCCGGGTCAGCGCGGCGCCGAGCGGCTGCCGCTCGCCGCCTTCGACCCGGACCCAGCGTGGTCCCCCGAACGGCGCCTGTTCCTCGACCCGCAGCCGCGCACCGGGGCGTACGCCGAGCTCGCCGAGGTAGCGCAGTGCGGGACTGTCCCGGTCGGACACGCGCTCGACGAGGAAGTCGGTGCCCGCGGCGGCGGCGTCCAGCCGCTGGCCCCAGCGCTCGACGTGCCGACCGGTCCGGGGCGGGATCGGGTCACCGTGCGGGTCGTGGCTCGGGTGGCCGAGGTGGGCGTCGATCCGGTCCTCGAGCCGGTCGGAAAGTACATGCTCGAGCCGCTCGGCCTCGTCGTGCACTTCCTCCCACGGCACGTCGAGGGCGGTGAACAGGAAGGTCTCCAGCAGCCGGTGGCGGCGTACGACGCGCAGCGCCTCGTGCTCGCCCTGCGCGGTCAACCGCAGCGACCTCGGGTCCGGCCGGCTGACCAGCTTGCCGGCCTCGAGCCGCTTGACCATGCCGGTCACCGACGGCGAGGAGACCTTGAGCTCGCTGGCCAGCTGGCCGATGGTGACCTGCTGGCCACGGCTGCGTAGGCCGTAGATGGCCTTGAGGTAGTCCTCGTTCGCCGGTGAGAGCCTGCACTTGCCCGACCTTATAGGCCCGCCTACCAACCGGCCAACGGTTCGCTGAATTCGGAGCCCCCGGTCCGGATCGAACGGACGACCTGCCGCTTACAAGGCGGCTGCGCTACCACTGCGCCACGGAGGCCGGTACAGCCGCGAGGATAGACCGGCCCACGACCGAGAATCCTCAGCTCGTCAGCGCGCAGGACGGTGGCCGGAAGCCCGGCGCGGCCGGGCCGTCGCGGTCCAGCGCGTGCCGCACCCAGTCCGACGCCACCGGGTCGTAGGTGATGAAGAGGTGGTCGGTCAGGTCCAGCGGGCACTTGGCCTGCAGCGTGACGTTCGTCAGCTGCGCGGCGGGGCCGGACAGGTAGCCGCTGCGGAAGGGCACGACGACCTCGTCGTACCGCGTCACCAGCACCGTGTAGTCCACGCCGGGCTCGACCTCGCGGCCGGCGTTCAGCTCGGTCAGGAACGGCGAGCCGGCCGCCTGCTGCGCGCAGGCGCGGCAGACCGGCCCGATGATCGGGGCCAGCGGTGTCGTCGTCCCGTGGTTGGAGGGCGCCAGGCCGATCAGCTCGTCGACCTCGGCCGCACCCCCGAGGAAGCGCAGGTAGTAGCGCGGCATCATGCCGCCCTGGCTGTGCCCGACCAGGCTCACCTTGGCCGCGCCGGTCACCTCCAGGACCCGGTCGACGAAGTCATCGAGCTGACCCGCGGAGCGCTCGATGGCGATGGTGCCGCGTCGCCCGTAGTTCAATGCGAACACGCAGTACCCCTCGGCGGCCAGCTGCGGGCTCAGCGTGAGCCAGCTGCCGTAGGCGTCGGCGAACGTGCCGTGCACGAGCACGACCGGGAAGGGGTGCTCGGCACTCGGCGTACAGCTGAAATCGTTGGCGCCCGGCGGGGACAGGCCGGGCAGACCAGGGATCGGCAGGCCGGGTAGGCCGGGCACGGCGGCGACCGGGCCGGCAGTGCCTACCGACAGCGCGCCCAACGCCAGGACGAGCGCGAGCAGACGGCGCCAGGACGGCGTACGCATCGAAACCCCCCGTGGGTCGGTCGGTGCACGCACCGTAACCAGCCGTCCGGCCCGGCGCCAGGGCGCGCTCTACAGTGGCGCCGTGCCAGACCGCGAGGGCGCCGCAGTCGCTTGGTCGCCCCTTCCACTCACCGAGGACGACCTCGCCCGCCAGGCCGCCCTGTCGCGGATGAAGCTCATCGCGACCGGGCTGTTCGTCGCCGCGGCGGCGGTCTTCCTGGCCTGCGTGCTGTTCGGTTCGGACACCGGAGCGTGGGTCGGCTACGTCCGCGCCACCGCGGAAGCCTCGATGGTCGGCGCGCTCGCGGACTGGTTCGCGGTCACCGCGCTGTTCCGGCACCCGCTGCGAATCCCGATCCCGCACACGGCGATCATCCCGCGCCGCAAGGACCAGATCGGAGAGTCGCTCGGCGTCTTCGTGCAGCGCAACTTCCTCACCCGCACCGTGTTGGCGGAGAAGCTGCGCAGCATCGGGGTGGCCCGCCGCCTCGGGGAGTGGCTGGCCGAACCCGCGCACGCCGAGCGGGTCGGGCAGAACCTCGGCGCGGCCCTGACCGGTCTCTCGCAAGTGCTGCGCGACGAGGACGTCCAGGCCTTCGTCGACCAGCTCGTGTCCAACCGGATCCGCTCCACACCCGCCGCGCCCCTGCTGGCGCGGCTGCTGGAGATCGCCAGCGAGGGGGGGCACCACCAGGACGTGCTCACCTCTGGCCTGCGCAGCCTGGGCCGCTTCCTGGAGGACAACCGCACCGTCTTTCGCGACAAGCTGGGCCAGGAGTCGCCCGACTGGGTCCCTGAATGGATCGACGACCGGGTCTTCGCCAAGGCGTTCAGCGCGCTGCAGCGCTTCCTGGGCGAGGTCGCCGCCGATCCCGAGCACCCGCTACGGTCCGCGCTGGACGAGCGGCTGGCGCAGTACGTCGTCGCGCTGCGCACCGACCCCGCGACCGCGGCCCGCGTCGAGCAGGTCAAGCAGGAGATCCTGGAGCACCCCAGCGTCCGGGAGTGGTCGACCTCGCTCTGGGGCGGGCTCAAGCGCAGCCTCATCGAGCTGAGCAACGACCCCGATTCCGAGCTGCGGCAACGCCTGCAGTCCTCGATCGTGTCCTTCGGGAAGACCCTGGCCGCGGACGAGGAACTGCAGGCGAAGGTGGACCGCTGGGTCGAGGGCGTGGCGTCCTACATCGTCGACCAGTACAGCGCCGACATCGCCGATCTCGTCTCGGGCACGGTGGCCAAGTGGGACGCGGTGGAGACCAGCGACCGGATCGAACTCCAGGTCGGCCGCGACCTGCAGTTCATCCGGATCAACGGAACGGTCGTGGGCGGGCTGGCCGGGCTGGTCATCTACAGCGTGGCGCAGCTCATCTCCTGACCCTCCGAACAAGAACGGGTCAGCCGCGCCGGCGGCGGGCGACCTCGGCCAGCGCGACGGACATCGCCACGCCCGCGTTCAGCGACTCCGTGTCCGACGTGATCGGGATGGACACCGTGACGTCGCAGGTCTCCCCGACCAGCCGCGACATGCCCTTGCCCTCCGAGCCGGCCACGAGCACGAGCGGCTCGGTCGCGGCCGGCAGGTCGTGGATCGACGTACCGCCCTTGGCGTCCAGCCCGACGATCAGCAGACCGGCCTTGCGGTAGGCGACCAGGGTGCGGGTGAGGTTGGTGGCCCGGGCGATCGGCAGCCGGGCGGCGGCACCCGCGCTGGTCCGCCAGGCGCTCGCGGTCATCCCGGCGGCCCGCCGCTCGGGGATCACCAGGCCGTGCGCGCCGAACGCCGCCGCGGACCGGACCACCGCACCGAGGTTGCGCGGGTCCATGACGCTGTCCAGCGCGACGATCAGCGCCGCCCGGCCGCTGTCGATCGCACGGTTCAGGACGTCGTCGGGGTGCGCGTAGGAGTACGGCGGCACCTGCAGGGCCAGCCCCTGGTGCAACAGCCCGCCGGTCATCCTGTCGAGTTCGACCTTGCTGACCTCGAGGATCGAGATCCCGCGGTCGGCCGCGCGCTGCACCGCTTCGCTGACCCGCTCGTCGTGGTCGAGGTTGCTCGCGACGTACAGCCCGGTGCCCGGGACCCCGGCCCGCATGGCTTCCACGACGGGGTTACGGCCGACCAGCAGCTCCGGTGCATCGTCGGAACGCCGTTGCGGCCGCCTCCCCGGTTGCTGGGCGCGCTTCGCGGCGGCCGACGCCCGGCGGGCCGCGGGATGGTGCGGCCGTTCCTCGGCTTTAGGGGTCGGGCCGCGGCCCTCCAGTGCCTTGCGCCGCTGCCCTCCCGAGCCGACGGTGGGCCCCTTCTTGCTGCTCGGCTTGCGCCGGCCCGGCCGGCCGCCGGTGCCGCCGCGCCCGCTAGCCACGCCTGCCCCTCTCTCCGACGATCACGACTGGCTCGCCAACGTCCATCGCGAGCCCTGGGCGGTGTCCTCGACGACGATGCCAGCCGCGGCCAGCTGGTCGCGGATGGTGTCGGCCGCGGCGTAGTCCTTGCGTTGGCGCGCGGCCGCCCGTTGCTCCAGGGCAAGGGCGACCAGCCCGTCGACGACCGGGCGCAGCGCCGTACCCGTCGCGTCGGCCCAGGGGGCGGCGAGCGGGTCGAGCCCGAGTACGCCGAGCATCGCGCGCACCGCGGCCAGGCTCCCGGCGACCGCCTTGTCGTGGCCGCCGGCCAGGGCGG
>JACCSC010000213.1 GCA_013813215.1 Geodermatophilaceae bacterium
AAGACCCTCGGCCGCACCCTGTCCCGCCGAGCCGTCGACGTTCTCGCCTACTTCGACCGCCCCGGCACCAGCAACGGACCCACCGAAGCGATCAACGGCCGACTCGAACACCTACGCGGCACCGCCCCGGGCTTTCGCAACCTCACCAACTACATCACCCGCGCCCTACTGGACACCGGCGGCTTCCGACCCCAGATACACCCTCTTCTGCGATGAGCCGTTTTGCTACAACGTCGGGTGACGGTGAGGGAGTCATCGATTTAAACACCGTCGCCACTTCAGGCGACTCAATGAGCGCAGGACTCGAGCAGCTAGTCCGTGCACCAGGCGGTTCGCAGCCGTGGTCCCGCTCATCAGCGGAACCCACTTCTTGACGCCCCGCTATGCGTCACCGCGATGAACGCGTTGCTCGGGTCAAACGACCGACTCACGCCGATGTAGTCGGGATAGATGATCATGGAGTCAAACGCGGGAGTCTCCACCCGTAGTGGCATCCCGACGCAACGGTCGTCCGGTCAGTGCCCGCCGAGCCGGTCCAGACGACGCTGCAACTGACCTGGCTCTGCTCTTGGAGCTTGCCACGCACGAGGGGTCCGGCTGACGGCCGCAGCCAGCCCGGGTGGAAGGTCCGGCGACCGGGCAAGGATGATTCGCCGGTGGATCTCTTCCCGTGGCTCTTCGCCGTCAGCGGTATCGCAGCGCTCATGGCAGCGCTGCTGCCGAGCGCCCTGAACCGGCTGCCGCTGTCCATGCCGATGGTCTTTCTCGGGGTCGGCATCGGCATCTGGTCTGTCTTCGACGGCCTCTTCTCGCCCGATCCGGTCGCCCACGGTGCGATCACCGAGCACCTGACCGAGGTGTGCGTCATCATCGCGCTGATGGGTGCTGGTCTCGCCATCGACCGGCCGGTCGGATGGCGGCGGTGGGCCCCGACCTGGCGGCTGCTCGCGATCACCATGCCGCTCACGATCGCCGCAGTAGCGGTGCTCGGCTGGTGGATTCTCGGCCTGGCTCCCGCCGCCGCGGTGCTGCTCGGAGCCGCCCTCGCGCCGACGGACCCGGTGCTTGCCTCCGACGTCCAAGTGGGCGAGCCGACCGACGACCCCGACAACGAGGACGAAGTACGGTTCGCGCTGACCTCCGAGGCTGGGCTCAACGACGGTCTGGCCTTCCCGTTCGTCTACGCCGCCATCGCCATCGCTGTCGCCGGCCTGGCCCCGGGAGGCTGGTTTCTCGGCTGGCTCGCCGTGGACGTCGGCTACCGCGTCGCTGCAGGTTTGGCCGTCGGTCTCGCCATTGGATGGCTACTCGGGCGGTTGCTCTTCGTCGGGGCCATCGACACCCGCCTCGCCGATCGGGCTGACGGCTTCGTCGCCCTCGCGGCCACCTTCCTCGCCTACGGGATCGCCGAGCTGATCCACGGCTACGGTTTCATCGCGGTGTTCGTGTGCGCCTGTTCGATCCGGGCGTCGGAGCGCGAGCACGGCTACCACGCCGTTCTGCACGGATTCATCGAACAGGTCGAGCGACTCGTCACCGTGGTGGTCCTCGTCCTGCTCGGCGGGGCCATCGCCCGTGGTCTGCTCGACCCGCTGACGGTGGCCGACATCGTGGTTGCGTTCGTAGTGATCTTCGTGCTCCGTCCGTTCCTCGGGTGGCTCGGTCTGGTCCGGGGGGCCGGCACGCGTCGCGAGCGTGCAGCCATCGCCTTCTTCGGCGTACGCGGAGTCGGCTCCATCTACTACCTGGCGTTCGGACTGGAGCACCTCGAGGGCTTCCCCAACGGCGAGCGGTTGTGGGCCATCGTCGGGCTGGTGATCGTTTTGTCGGTGGTGGTCCATGGTGTGAGTACGCAGCCGGTCATGAGCCACGTCGACGCGAAGCGTGCGGAACGTACCGAGGTCGAGGAAGGCACGCAGGCCGACGAGCCCGAGCACGAGGCGCCCCCGCGGTCGTAGTGCGAGCCCGACCGGTCAGCGCTTGCGTTGTCTTTGGGCGGTGGCGTTGTGTCCGTCGTGCTCGAAGTCCACGTCGACCGATTGGAAACCCCTATTCCGCTGGGCAGTGGCGTACTCGGTGTAAGCCTGCAGGTCGGCCCGGGTGAGATCGACACGGTCGGTGAACGGGGTGAGCAGCGACCCCAGATACACCCTCTTCTGCGATGAGCCACTTTGACTCCCAGATCGAGAGCGAGGGCTTCCAGGGCAGTCCCCAGCTCACCGTCGACCGCATTGTCGATGCCGGGGAGACCATCGTCGTCCCGCACGTTGGCGAAACCCGACGGGATGACGGCTCCGCTTTCCGGTTCGCCGCCTGCGACATTCTCACCTTCACCGGCGATCTCATCTCACGCGTCGAGTCCTACGTGGTGCCCCTCCGAACCGAGTGAGTCATCGGGCCCAGGACGGGCGACAGGTGCGGAGTACGGGCTACAGGCCGAGCAGGGGCTCCAGGCCGACCGTGAGGCCGGGCCGGCGCGACACCTCGCGGACGGCCAGCAGCACGCCCGGCATGAACGACACCCGGTCCATCGAGTCGTGGACGATGCGCAGGGTCTCCCCCGTGGTTCCGAACAGCACCTCCTGGTGCGCCACCACGCCGGCCAGCCGGATCGAGTGCACCGGCACGCCGTGCGGCGTACAGCCGCGAGCCCCATCCAACGCGCTGGACGTCGCGTCCGGCGCCGCCGGCATCCCGGCTGCGGCCCGGGCCCCGGCGATGACCTGGGCGGTGCGGATGGCGGTGCCGCTGGGCGCGTCGACCTTGCCGGGATGGTGCATCTCGACGATCTCGACCGACTCGAAGAACCGGGCGGCCTGCGCCGCGAAGTGCATCGAGAGCACGGCGCCGATCCCGAAGTTAGGCGCGATCACCACTCCGAGCTCCGGCCGGTGGGTCAGCCACTCGCGGACGGTGTCGAGCTTGGCGTCGTCGAACCCGGTGGTGCCGACCACGCAGTGGATGTTCTGGTCGATGCAGAACTGGATGTTGTCCATGACGACGTCGGGAGTGGTGAAGTCGACGACCACGTCGGCCCCCGCGTCGGAGACGTTGAACATCCAGTCGCCGGCGTCGACCATGGCCACGAGTTCCAGGTCGGGCTCCCGGTCGACGGCGCGGCTGACCTCGGTGCCCATCCGGCCGCGGGCGCCGAGGACGCCGACGCGCACCAACTCCGCGCCTGCCTCGGTGTCCGGGCTGACCTGCTCAGTCGTCATCACAGCTCTCCGTC
>JACCSC010000234.1 GCA_013813215.1 Geodermatophilaceae bacterium
TCCGGGCCGGGCTCGGGATGGCGGAGGCGGCGTACGGACTGCTACCCGAGGCGCAGATGGGCTTCGTCGGGTTGGCCCGTGACGAGGAGACCTTCCTGCCCCGGGCGTACATGGAGTCGCTGCCCGACGACCTCACGGGACGACCGGTGTTCGTGCTGGACCCCATGCTGGCCACCGGAGGCTCCATGGAGCACTCCTGCCGGCTGCTCACCGGCCGGGGCGCGACCGACGTGACCATCCTGTGCGCACTGGCCGCGCCGGAGGGGCTGGCCTGCCTGGAAGCCTCCGGGCTGCCGCTGCGCGTCGTGACCGCGAGCATCGACGAGCGGCTGAACGATTCGGCGTACATCGTCCCGGGGCTCGGGGACGCGGGTGACCGCCAGTTCGGCGCGGTGTGACCGCACTGGAGCCGGGCGAGACCTACGACGCAGAGACCTTCAACGGTCCCGTCGAAGGCAACGCCGGTACCGCGTCGTTCCTCGACTGCCACTTCGAGGGTGCCGACCTGTCCGGGGTCCGGGCCGACCGAGCCCGCTTCTCGCACTGCCGCTTCACCGACGTCCGAGCCAGCGAACTGCGGCTGGTCGACGCCTCGCTGCTCGACTCGGAGCTCACCGACTGCCGGCTGGGCGCCGTGGAAGCCTCCGGCCTGGAGGTTCGGCGGGTCCGGTGGGCCGCCGGGAAGGTCGACTTCGTCAACTTCCGGGCGGCCTCGCTGCGCGAAGTGACGTTCACCGGTGTCGAGTTCGGCGAGCTGGACCTGCTCACCGCGCGGCTGAAGAAGGTCACCTTCGCCGACTGCCGGATCGGCCGGTTGGCCCTGTCCGGTGTGGCGCTGAGCGAGGTCGACCTGTCGGGAGCCGAGCTCAGCGTGGTGGACGGCGTCGGGTCGTTGGCGGGGGCCAGGCTGAGCGGCGAGCAGGTGGCCCAACTCGCCGGCGCCTTTGCCGAGCACCTCGGCATCGACGTCGCCCAGGGCTCGTGATCGTCAAGGGAAGTCCAGGACGGCGCTGACTTCGGCGCGCAGTTCGTCGACCACGCGGCCGGCCTCGGTCCGGGCGTCGGGCAGCGAGCCGCCGGCCGGGACGATGACCTCCAGGTAGGCCTTGAGCTTCGGCTCGGTACCGCTCGGCCGCACGACGACCCGCAAGCCGTCCCCGCTCAGCCGTGCGACGTCCGCACCGGGGGCCAAGTCCTCGAACGTCACCGCTCGCCCGAGCAGCGTCGCCGGCGGCGCGGAACGCAGCCGCGCCATCGCTGCGGTGATGAGCCCGAGGTCCGTCACGCGGATCGACAGCTGGTCGGTGTGGTGGACACCATGGGTCAGCGCCAGGTCGTCGAGCCGGTCCAGCAGGGTTCGGCCGGCAGCTTTGAGTCGCGCCGCGAGCGCCGCGACCACGAGGGCCGCGGAGATGCCGTCCTTGTCATTGACCAGGGCGGGTGCGACGGCGTACCCGAGGGCCTCCTCGTAGCCGAAGGACAACGGGACCCCGGTCTGCGACGGCGCGCGCACGATCCACTTGAAGCCGGTCAGCGTCTCCGCGTACGGGACGTTCGCGGCCCGGCACATCGCCCCGAGCATCGACGACGACACGATCGTGGTGGCGAACGTCCCCCGCTGCCCGGCGCTGAGCAGCGCGTCCGCGAGCAGGACGCCGACCTCGTCGCCGCGCAACAGCCGCCCACGGCAGACCACCGCGCACCGGTCGGCGTCCGGGTCATTGGCGATGGCGATGTCCGCTCCGACCCGATCGGCCAGCGCCATCAGCAGGTCCACCGCACCGGGTTCCTCCGGGTTGGGGAACGCGACCGTGGGGAACGCCGGGTCCGGCTCGGCCTGCTCGGCGACGACGTGCGGCGCCGCGAACCCCGCCCCCAGGAACGCCCGACCACACAGCTCGGCCCCGACCCCGTGCAGAGCCGTGTAGGCCACGGTGAGTTCCCGCGGCCCGGGCGGCGGCACGGTGCTGATCGCCGACAGGTACGCCGTCACGATCTCCTCGCCGAGGACCGGGTACGCCGACGACAGCGGCAGGTCGACCACCGACGCCACAGCGGCCATGCCCTCCTGGATCAGGGTGTCGGCCGGCGACACGAGTTGCGCACCGTCGGCGAGATAGACCTTGTAACCGTTGTCCTGAGGCGGGTTGTGGCTCGCCGTCACCATCACCCCGGCGGCCGCGCCGAGCCGCCGCACCGCAAAGGCCAGTACCGGTGTGGGCAGTGGTCGGGGGAGCAGCAGCGCTTCGCGGCCGGCACCGACCAGCACGGCCGCGGTGTCCCGGGCGAAGTCGGTGCTGCCGCGGCGGGCGTCGTACCCGACGACGACCGGACCCGAAAGTTCTTGTGCCGCAAGATATGTCGCCAGCCCGGCCGCGGCCCGGCGTACGACGGCGCGGTTCATCCCGGCGGGCCCGGCCCGAACCTCGCCGCGCAGGCCAGCCGTCCCGAACGTCAGGGGCCCACCGAAGCGGTCCCGCAACGTCTCGTGGTCGCCCGCGGCCAGCAAGGCCTCCAGTTCGGCGCGGGTGGCGGGATCGGGGTCATCGGCGATCCAGGCGCGGACCTCGACCTCGGTCACAGGTCGTGCTCGGGGCCGGTGAAGTCCCCGCCCACCAGGTCGTCGGTCGGCTCCGGCGGGTCGACGGCATCGGCGTACGCCTCGGCGTCGTCCTGCGGGTGGTAGCCGAGTGCTCGCCCGGGACCGAGGTCCCACCAGGCCCTGCTGTTGGCCGAGATGCCGTACACGACCGCGAACCCGGGGGCCGTCGCGTCGAGCGCGGCGAGCACCAGCCGGATCGCGTCACCGTCGGACAGCCAGCTCGCGAGGTGCCGGTGGCGGGTCGGGCGCGGCGCCTGGGTGCCGATGCGCAGGCAGACGACGTCGAGTCCGTACCGGTCGACGTAGAGCGAGCCGAGCGCCTCCTTGGCCACCTTGCTCACGCCGTAGAACGTGTCCGGCCGCGGCCTGGTGTCGACGGGGACCGGGTCGGCGCGCGGGGTGAAGCCGACCGCGTGGTTGCTGCTGGCGATGACCACCCGGCGTACGCCGCAGCGCCGCGCGGCCTCCAGGACGTGGTACGTCCCGTCGATGTTGGCTCGCCGGATGTCCTCGTACGCCGCCTCGCCGGACAGCCCGCCCAGGTGCACCACGGCAGCCACGCCGCGGGTCGCATCCACGACAGCGTCGAGGTCGGCCAGGTCGGCGTACGCGATCTCCTCCTGTGGTCCCGCCGGGGCCAGGTCGGCGATGTCCGTGCTGCGCAGCGACCAGCCGGCTGCTGGCAGCCCGGTACGAAGCAAGCGCCCGATCCGGCCCGCCGCCCCGGTCAGCAGGACGGTCCCGGGTGAGCCGGTCACAGCCGGCCGGCGACGGCGGCGAGCAGCCCGCCCATCCGGGTGGCAGCCGCCTGGCCCGCGGCCAGGACCTCGGCGTGGTCGAGCGGTTCGCCGGTGATCCCCGCGGCGAGGTTCGTCACCAGCGAGATGCCGAGCACCTCCATGCCCGCCGCCCGGCTCGCGATGGCCTCCAGGGCGGTGGACATCCCGACCAGGTCGGCGCCCAGTGTCCCGAGCATCCGGATCTCGGCGGGGGTCTCGTAGTGCGGTCCGGGCAGGGCGGCGTACACGCCTTCGGCGAGGTCGGGGTCGGTCTCGCGGACCAGTGCCCGCAACCGCCGGGAGTAGAGGTCGGTCAGGTCGACGAACGTCGCGCCGACGATCGGTGAGCGGGCGGTCAGGTTGAGGTGGTCGGAGATGAGCACCGGCTGGCCGACGCTGAAGCCGGGGCGCAGCCCACCGGCGGCGTTCGTGAGCACGACGGTCCGGCAGCCGGCGGCCGCGGCCGTGCGTACGCCGTGCACCACGGGCTCCACGCCGCGGCCTTCGTACAGGTGCGTCCGGCCGAGCAGCACGAGCACCTTCGCCCCGTCCACGGTCAGCGAACGGATCCGGCCCGAGTGCCCGGCGACGCCCGGCGGGGAGAAGCCGGGCAGGTCGGTCGCCGTGAGGTCGACGTCCGCGGCGCCCATGGCGTCGGCGGCCGGCAGCCAGCCCGAACCCATCACGATCGCCACATCGTGCCGCTCGACACCGGTCGCCGAGGCCAGGGCCTCGGCGGCGATAGCGGCCAGTTCCGTCGTGTCCTGCACGGTGGCGTTCACGGCCGCCGAGCCTAGCCAGGCGCGAGCGGATATATCCGGTTGAGCCCGCGCCCCGCCCCTGGTCCACTGGCCCCCGTCCTTGACGTCCCCGGATCGGAGCCCTCGATGCGAGCAGCGTCCATGTCCACCCTCACCTTCGACACCGGGTCCGTGACATGGCGGCCGGGCGCAGCGCGGTCGCGGGAGGACTGTGAGCACTCTCAACCTGGGGATCCTGGCGCACGTCGATGCCGGTAAGACCAGCCTGACCGAACGGCTGCTGCACGCGGCCGGGGTCATCGACACCGTCGGGCGGGTCGACGACGGCACCACCACGACGGACACCCTCGCGCTCGAACGACGGCGCGGTATCACGATCAAGGCCGCCGTGGCCTGCTTCCCGATCGGGGACGTCACGGTCAACGTGATCGACACGCCGGGCCACCCCGACTTCATCGCCGAGGTCGAGCGCTCGCTGGCCGTCCTCGACGGCGCGGTCCTGGTCGTGTCCGCGGTCGAGGGCGTTCAGGCGCAGACCCGCGTGCTGTTCCGGGCGCTGCAGCGGCTGGGTCTGCCCACGCTGTTCTTCGTCAACAAGATCGACCGGGCCGGCGCGCGTCCGGAGGCGGTGGAGGCCGAGATCGCCCAGCGGCTGGTCGTCTCGGCGGTGGCGATGGGCACGGTGCGCGAGCCCGGGGTCCGGTCGGCCGCCGTCGTCCCGTACGCCGCCGCGGACCCGGCCTTCACCGACCGGCTGGGCGACGTGCTGGGCGACCTGGACGACGAGGCACTGGCCGCCGTGGTCGACGAGGCACCGGACCGGTACCACGTACTCCGCCGGTCCCTCGCCGCGCGCAGCCGCGAGGGGAAGGCGCACCCGACGTTCTTCGGCTCCGCGGTGACCGGCGCGGGCGTCGCGGAGCTGATGGCTGGACTCACCGAGTTCCTGCCGCGCAGCGGCGACGAGGGGGGGCCGCTGTCGGCCATGGTGTTCGCGGTCAGCCGCGGGCCGGTCGGCGAGCGGGTCGCGCACGCCCGGATATTCACCGGCACGCTGACCGTGCGGGACCGTGTGCTGGCCGGGAGCCGTCCACTCGGTCGGGTCACCGCCCTGCAGGCGTTCGGCGTCGGATCCGGGCCTGCGCGGGAGCGGGTCGGAGCTGGCGAGATCGCCCGCGTCCACGGGCTGCCCGGCGTCCGCATCGGTGACGTCCTCGGCACGGCACCGCCCGGCCGGGACGCGGTGTTGTTCCAGGCCCCCGCCCTGGAGACCGTGGTTTTGCCGGTCGACCCGGCGGACCGGGCCCGGTTGCACGACGCCCTGACCGAGCTCGCCGCCCAGGACCCGCTCATCGGCCTGCGTCACGACGACCTCCGCGGGGAGACGTCGGTGTCGCTGTACGGCGAGGTGCAGAAGGAGGTCATCGCCGCGACGCTGGCCGAGGAGTACGGCGTACCGGTCGACTTCTGCGCGACGACGCCGCGCTGCCTCGAGCGGCCGGTCGGCCGCGGCGCCGCCTTCGAGCTGATCGGCACCGACACCAACCCCTTCAACGCCACCGTCGGGCTGCAGGTGAGCGCGGCGCCCGTCGGCAGCGGCGTCGCATACGACCTGGCCGTGGAGCTCGGGTCGATGCCGGCGGCGTTCTTCGCCGCCGTGGAGCAGACGGTCCACGCCACCCTCGGTGAGGGGCTGCACGGCTGGCCGGTGACCGACTGCACGATCACCATGACCCACTCCGGCTACTGGCCGCGGCAGAGCGCGATGCACGGGACGTTCGACGCCAGCATGTCCAGCACGGCCGGCGACTTCCGCCACCTGACGCCGCTGGTGCTCATGTCGGCCTTGCGCCGCGCGGGGACGCGGGTCTGCGAGCCGGTCCACCGCTTCCACCTGGAGGTGCCGACCGACACGGTGGGCGCGGTGCTCACTGCGGTGGCCCGGGTGCGGGGGGTGCCGCTGCGCTCGGAGCAGATGGGGCCGGTCACGCGGCTGTCCGGCGACTTGCCCGCCGCGCGGACCCACGAGCTGCGGCAGCGGCTGCCGGGCCTGACCCGCGGGGAGGCGGTGTTCGACGCCCGGCTGCACCATCACGCGCCGGTCCGGGGTCCGGTCCCGGACCGCCCGCGGACCGACCACAACCCGCTGCGGCGCTCGGAGTACCTGCTCAGGGTCCAGCGACGGGTGCCCGGCTAAGGGGCCTAGGTCCCTGCGGGTACCCCTTAGGCGCAGGGCGCCGCCGACGAGTCGTATTACTGCGCGAGCTGCCGATGCCGGACACCAGGCCTCAGCACGACAGTCCTTCTTGTACGCAACACCACGGCAAGGGAGGACCCAATGTTCCAGGCATACGACGTCGGACTGGAAGCCGAGATCGCCTACCGCCGGGAGCGGCTGGTCGCGTCCGGCCACTCACCCCTGACCCGTTGGGGCCGGCCACGGCGGTCTCTGCGGGGCCGCAAGGCCCAGGGCGGTTCGAGCCAGCGCTCGACCCGGTGACCCTGTCCAGCACGGCAGTATTCGAACCGCCGGTGTCGTCGGCTGATCGCCCGACGACACCGGCGGTTTCGTCGGTCCCCCGTGGGACCATCGCCCTCGTGCCACGGTGGGGAAGCGACCAACCGC
>JACCSC010000276.1 GCA_013813215.1 Geodermatophilaceae bacterium
AAGCGCGACTCGGAGTGGATGGGCCGGGTGCACCGCTTCCTCGGCCTGACCGTCGGCGTCATCCTGGCCAACGAGACGCCCGCCCACCGCCGCGAGCAGTACAACCACGACATCACCTACGGGACGAACAACGAGTTCGGCTTCGACTACCTGCGCGACAACATGGCGTGGAGCCAGGACAACCTCGTCCAGCGTGGGCACCCTTACGCCATCGTCGACGAGGTCGACTCGATCCTGATCGACGAGGCCCGGACGCCGCTGATCATCTCCGGCCCGGCCGAGCAGTCGGCCAAGTGGTACACCGAGTTCTCCCGGATCGCGCCGCTGCTGAAGAAGGAGCGGCACTACGAGGTCGAGGAGGGCAAGCGGACGGTCGCCATCACGGAGGAGGGCGTGGAGTACGTCGAGGACCAGCTCGGCATCGACAACCTGTACGAGGCGGTGAACACGCCGCTGATCGGCTACCTGAACAACGCGCTCAAGGCCAAGGAGCTGTACCGCAAGGACCGCGACTACATCGTGGTCGACGGCGAGGTGCTCATCGTCGACGAGTTCACCGGCCGGGTGCTCGCCGGCCGGCGCTACAACGAGGGCATGCACCAGGCCATCGAGGCCAAGGAAAAGGTCAGGATCAAGGACGAGAACCAGACGCTCGCCACGATCACCCTGCAGAACTACTTCCGGCTCTACGACAAGCTCGCCGGGATGACCGGTACGGCCCAGACCGAGGCCGCCGAGCTGTCCCAGATCTACAACCTCGGCGTCGTACCGATCCCGACGAACATGCCCATGGTGCGCGACGACGAGGCCGACGTGGTCTACAAGACCGAGAAGGCGAAGTTCGAGGCCGTCGTCGACGACATCGAGGAGCGCAGCGAAGCCGGTCAGCCGATCCTCGTCGGCACCGCGAGCGTGGAGAAGTCCGAGCTGCTGTCCGCGCTGCTGCTGAAGCGCGGCGTACCGCACGAGGTGCTCAACGCGAAGCACCACGCCAAGGAGGCCGCCATCATCGCGCTGGCCGGCCGCAAGAGCGCGGTCACGATCGCGACGAACATGGCCGGCCGCGGCACCGACATCGTGCTCGGCGGCAACGCCGAGTTCCTGGCCGACCTCGCGCTGCAGAAGCGGGGGCTGATCCCCAGCGAGACGCCCGAGGAGTACGAGGAGGCCTGGCCGCAGGCGCTGGAGCAGGCCGAGACGCAGGTCGCCGAGGACCACGACGACGTGATCGAGGCCGGCGGGCTCTACGTGCTCGGCACCGAGCGCCACGAGTCGCGGCGGATCGACAACCAGCTGCGCGGCCGCTCCGGCCGGCAGGGTGACCCGGGGACCTCGCGGTTCTACCTGTCGCTGTCCGACGACCTGATGAAGCGGTTCAACTCCGCGGCGGTCGAGGCGATGATGAACACGCTGAAGATCCCCGAGGACCAGCCGATCGAGTCCCGGATGGTCAGCCGAGCGATCAAGTCCGCGCAGACCCAGGTCGAGCAGCAGAACTTCGAGATCCGCAAGAACGTCCTGAAGTACGACGACGTCATGAGCCGCCAGCGCCAGGTCATCTACGCCGAACGCAAGCGGGTGCTGGAGGGCGCGGACCTGCACGAGCAGATCCGGCACATGCTCGACGACGTCGTCCGCGCCTACGTCCGCGGAGCGACCGAGGTGGGCTACCCCGAGGACTGGGACCTCGACCAGCTCTTCACCGCGTTGAAGACCCTGTACCCGGTGTCGCTGACCGAGGAGACGCTGCTGGAGCAGGTCGGCGGCGAGCGCTCGGGGCTGTCCGCGGAGCTGATGATCGAGGAGTTCGTGGGGGATGCGCATTCGGCGTACGACGCCCGCGAGGAGGAACTCGGCGCCGAGGTGATGCGCGAACTGGAGCGCAAGGTCGTGCTGTCCGTCCTGGACCGCAAGTGGCGCGAGCACCTCTACGAGATGGACTACCTGCGCGAGGGCATCCACCTGCGGGCGATGGCCCAGCGCGACCCGGCGGTGGAGTACGGCCGCGAGGGTTTCTCGATGTTCACCGCGATGCTCGACGGCATCAAGGAGGAGTCCGTCGGGTACCTGTTCAACGTCGAGGTCAACGTCGCGCCGGCCACCCCGCCGGCTCCGGAAGGGGCCGAAGAGGACGCCCTGCTGGCGGCGCAGCAGGCAGCGGAGGCGCCGCCCGAGCCGGCGGCCCAGCCCGCGGTACGGCGTACGGCCGCCAAGGCGGCAACCCGCAAGCCCGCGGTGGTGTCC
>JACCSC010000306.1 GCA_013813215.1 Geodermatophilaceae bacterium
TGAACAGCCAGGCGTCGAAGAAGCCGTCCAGCTGCTGGCCCGAGATCTGCTCGGCCAGGGCCACGAACTCCGGCGTCGTGCCGTTGCCGTCCTCGCGCGACTGGGCCCACGTCTCGAGCAGCGCGAACAAGTCAGCGTCGCCGATCTCCCCGCGCAGGGCGTGCAGCGTCATGGCCCCACGGTCGTAGACCCGCCCCGTCGAAGAGCCGGTTGAACCCGAGGTTGCCGATCCGTAGATCCCAGAACGGATCGTTCGCGCTGCGGCTGTACCCGCTGGTGAAGATCTGATCGGCCGTCGATCCGCCGTCCTCCTCGCTCCACAGCCACTGCGCGTAGGTCGCGAAGCCCTCGTTGAGCCAGATGTGCGCCCAGGCGTCGACGGCCACGCTGTCGCCGTACCGCTGGTGGGCCAGCTCGTGGGCCACCACGCTGGTGCCGCTGTCCGGGAAGGAGAAGAAGCCGCGCGCGTAGATCGGCCGGGTCTGGTTCTCCAGGGCGAGACCGAAGGCGAAGGTGTCGTCCACGATGCCGCCGGAGGCGGCGAACGGGTACGGACCGAACACGCTGGACAGGAACGCGGTGATCTCCGGCTCGCGGGCGAAGGAGCCTTGCGCGCTGTTACCGGTGGGCGTCCCCACGAGGTCGACATCGATCGCGTCGATGTAACGAATCCCGTCGGCCGTCCGGTCGGTGAGCTGGAACTGCCCCATCGTGGCGGTGGCCAGGTAGGAGGCCATCGGCTCGGCGGCCAGCCAGGTCAGGTGGTCAGGCCGCCGCTCGTGGTGCGGCCGCGGGGCACACCGCTGGCTACGACCTCCAACCCGGCCGGGACGGTGATCCGGAAGACGTAGGACGCCTTGTCGCTGGGATGGTCGTTGACCGGGAACAGGTGGCCACGACGTGCGGCTCGCCGATGATGACCGCGCCGTCGTCGGTGTGGATGAAACCGGCCCCCTCGACCCGGTCCGGTACGCCGTCGTAGCGCACGGCCGTGGTGAACGCGCTCGCACTCGGCAGCCCGGCGGCCGGGACGATGGTGAGCTCGGCCCCGTTGCGCGACCACTGCGCGGGCTGACCGTGACCGTGACCGTCCGGACGGTCAGGCCGCGGAAGTCCAGGTTGACGCCGACAGGTCCTGGGTGGAGTGCAGGCAGTGCCCTGCGCGGTGAACGACGGCGCCACGGCCACCGCCGGGACGGCGGAAAGGGTGACCAGCAGGGCTCGCTTCATGGCGGCAATCCTGTACGGCGGCGAAGGGCCCCGTCCAGCGTGGACGGGGCCCTGCGCGATCAGCTGCCTGTCAGTAGATGCTGACGTTGTACTGCGAGAGCACCTCAGGGACCGGCTGGAAGTACGTCGTCCCGCCGGAGGTGCAGTTGCCGTTGCCACCACTGGTCAGCCCGAGGGCTTTGGTGTTGTCGAACAGCGACCCGCCGCTGTCACCGCTCTCGGCACAGATGTTCGTCTTGATCATGCCGAACACGGTGCCCTCGGCGTAGTTCACCGTGGCGTTCAGCCCCGTGACCTTGCCGGAGGTGACGCCGGTGGTGCTGCCGCTGCGCCGGGCCTGCTCGTTGACGAAGGCATTGGCGGCGGTGGTGATCTCCTGCGTGCCGGGGTAGAGGTGCACGGTGCCCGGGTGGGCGACGCCGGCGTCGTACCGGACGATGCCGTAGTCGTTCACCGGGAAGCTCGTGCCGGTGCGGGTGCCGAGCTTCTTGGTCTTGGCCGCGTTGGAGTACCACGTCGTGGCCAGGTTGGTGCAGTGCCCGGCGGTGAGGAAGTAGTACGTGCTGCCGTTGCGCACGTTGAAGCCCGCCGAGCAGCGGTACTGGCCGCCGAAGATGGCCTGACCCCCCTTGAGGTACTGACTGAGCACACCCGGCGCGGACTCGATGCGCACCCGCTCACCGAGCTGGTCGGTGACCCTGGTCAGCCGGGTCAGGCTGGCCCCGGTGACGGTCTGGTCGGTGGAGACCACGATCTGGTTGGTGGTCGGGTCGACCGACCAGGCGGTGCCAGGGATCAAGGCGTCCCGGTTGAGCCGGTCCAGCGCCGACTGCAGGTCGGCTCCGCTGAAGCGCACCATCCGCGCCACCCCGCCGGCGTCACGTACCCGCTGGGCGGCAGTCCCGGACGTGACGGTCACGACCATCGAGCCGGTGGCCGAGTCCAGGTAGCTGCCGGCCGAGCCGAGGTCGGCGGCCAGCGCGCCGGCCGCTTCGGCACCGAGCGTCGACGGCGGTGCGGCCTGGGCGGGAGCGACCGCGAGGCCCAGGGCGACCAATCCGGTAGCGGCCCCGGCAACGATCGCCCGGCGTAGGGAATGCATCAGGTGGCCTCCAATGGTCACGATGACGGGAGGATCAGTACACGGACATCCCGTAGACGCTGAGCGCCTCGGTCACCGGCTGGAAGTATGTCGTACCGCCGCTGCGGCAGTTGCCGCTGCCACCGCTGGTCAGACCCAGCGCGGTGTTGCCGGCGAACAGGGCACCGCCACTGTCACCGCCCTCGGCGCACACGTTCGTGCGGATCAGCCCGAAGACCGAGCCCTCCTGGTAGTTCACCGTGGCGTTCAGCCCCTGCACCGATCCGCTGCGCAGGCCCGTGGTGCTGCCGCTGCGCTGCACGGACTGGCCGACAAAGGCGTTGCCCGAGCGGGTGATGTCCCGGCTGGTGCCGTTGTAGAGGTTCACCGAGCCCGGCCGCGCAATGTCGTTGTAGTAGCCGATCAGCCCGTAGTCGTTGACCGGGAAGCTGCTGCCCTCGACGTACCCGATCAGCGTGGTCGAGCTGGAGTTGGCGTACCAGGTGCTGGTCAGGTTGGTGCAGTGCCCCGCGGTCAGCAGGTAGGAGTACGTCCCGTCGGTGACGTTGAAGCCCAGCGAGCAGCGCGAGCCGCCGCCGTAGATCGCGTCGCCGCCGGCGATCAGCGTGGACAGCACGTCCTCGGCACGCTCGATGCGGACCCGGTCACCGAACGGGGCGGCGACCCGGCTCAGCCGGTCGAACTTCGCGCCGGTGACCGTCGGGTCGGCGGTGACGACCACCTGGTTGGCGGCCGCGTCGACCGACCATGCGGTGCCGGGGATCAGCGCGTCACGGTTGAGCCGCTCTGTCGCCGCCTGCAGTTCGGGTCCGGAGTAGCGCACGGTCAGCGCCACGCCGCCCGCGTCGCGCACCCGGGCACCCTGGGCCTGGCTGGTCACCGTGACGACCATCCGGTCGGTCGCGGCGTCTCGATAGCTGCCGGCCGAGCCGAGTTCGTCGGCCAGGGCGGCGGCGGCTTCGGCGCTCAGGGCGGGGGCGGCTTGCGCGGGACCGGCCACCAGGGCCAGGGCGGTGGTGGCGGCAGCCACGCCGACCGCCAGCAGCCGGGTGGCAGAGCGGGACGTCAATCTCACGCGGACCTCCGGGTGGGACCTCAGGAGCCGCGCCCAGTGGGTGGGGGCGCGGCCGGTCGTTACTGACGTTGGCACGGCGAGGACGTGCAGACACTGCGATGTCCGCATCCGGAAACTCGACATGACGCCTCCGCGGAGGGGAGCGCGTCGACGCTCCGCACGAGCGCGCGCCCCCGCTCGGGCGGGACCGGGGGCGCGCGTTGCGTGCCGGAACTGGTGACGCGGGCGGATCAACAGACGGACAGTCCGAACAGGTTCAGCGGCTCGGTGACCGGCTGGAAGTACGTGCAGTGCCCGTCGGTGATGATGTAGTCGTTGACGCCATCGGTGGCGTTGAAGCCCAGCGAGCAACTGCCCCACCGGCGAAGATGGCCTCGCCGCCGCTGATGAACTTGTCAGCGTGCCGGGTGTGCTCTCGACCCGGACCCGGACCCGGTCACCGAGCTGGTCGGTGATGGCGGTGAGCCGGTCCAGCTTGGCGCCGGTGACGGTTTCGTCGGTGGTGACCACTACCTGGTTGCTAGCCGGATCGATCGACCAGGCGGTGCCAGGAATGAGGGCGTCGCGGTTGAGCCGATCCACGGCCTGCTGCAACTCCGCGCCGCTGAAGCTCACCAGCTGCGGCGTACCGCCGCCGGCCCGGACCTCGGCGGCCCGCGCCTGGCTCGTGACGGTGACGACGACTCGGCGGCGGCCGGGATGGCGCCGAGGCCGAGGGCGGCCAATCCGGCAGCGGCGGCGGTGATAACGCCCTGCCGCAGCGCACGGCTTCCCGCTTCACCGGGATCCTCCGGACGGCGACAAAGATCACGAACTGGTAACGACGTTATCGTCTCGTGATTGAACGTGACCCCTTCGTGACCTAATCCGGACACCCGAGCGGCCGTCAGCGCAGGCAGGCCTGCGGCAGCTCGAACCAGCGCAGTGCCTCGAAGCCGGCCGAGACCGCCAGCAGGTCCCCGGCCACATCCG
>JACCSC010000318.1 GCA_013813215.1 Geodermatophilaceae bacterium
GCCCAGACCGGCACCGGCAAGACGGCGGCGTTCTTACTCCCCTACATGAACTCCTGGCAGGACCGCAACCTGCCCGACCCGGAGGCGATCGTCCTCGTGCCGACGCGTGAGCTGGCACAGCAAGTCACCGACGCCCTCGTCCCCCTGGGTCAGGCGATGCGGGTGAAGGTCACCGCCGTCTACGGCGGTGCACCGATGGGGCGCCAGATCGACGCCCTCAAGCGAGGCGTCGACATCGTCGTCGCGACCCCGGGCCGTCTGGTGGACCTGATCGAACGACGGGTCTGCTCACTCGCGCAGGTGGAGGTTGCCGTCCTGGACGAGGCCGACTACATGGCCGACCTCGGCTTCCTGCCCGCCGTACGCCGGCTGCTCGACGCCACCCAGCGGCACGGCCAGCGCATGCTGTTCTCGGCCACCTTGGACAACGGCGTCGACGTACTGGTCCGCCGCTACCTGACCGACGCGCTGACCCACTCCGTCGACGCCGCGGCGACGCCGATCGAGCCGACCAGTCACCACGTGCTGGCCGTCGACACGGTCGAGGACAAGAACGCCGTCGTCCACGAACTCGCCTCCGGCGAGGGCCGTCGGCTGCTGTTCACCCGGACCAAGCACCAGGCCAAGCGGCTGGCCCGCCAGCTCACCGCGGCCGGGATCCCGGCCGTGGACCTGCACGGCAACCTCAACCAGAACGCCCGCGACCGCAACCTGGCGCAGTTCGCCACCGGTCAGGTGAGCGTGCTCGTGGCCACGGACGTGGCCGCCCGCGGCATCCATGTCGACGATGTCCGGCTCGTGGTCCACGTCGACCCGCCCGCCGAGCACAAGGCCTACCTTCACCGCTCCGGCCGGACGGCGCGGGCCGGGGCCACCGGCGATGTCGTGACCGTGATGCTCCCGAGCCAGCGCGGCGACGTCCGCACGCTGGCCCGGCAAGCCGGCATCAGGCCGGTGATCCAGCCGACCCGGCCAGGTTCCGTGCACACCCGCGAGCTGGTCGGTCCCGCGATGCCGTTGCGGGCCGTGACCATGGCACCGGTCGCCCCCACGACGTCCGGGCGGCGCAAGGCGTCACCGGCGGGCGCCGGTCGTCGGAACAGTCAGCTGGCGACCACGGAGGCGGGTAGCCGTCACCGCGGCAGTCCCAAGGCGCCGGGCACCGGCGGGCGGCGCCGCGGGACGCCTCTCGTGGCCTGGACCAGCAACTCGGGTGGGGCGGCAGCGTTCTCGTCGTCGTCGCGATCCGGCGGCCGGCGCGCCGGCCGCTGAGCCACCTGACCTGAGCACTGTCGGCGGGTCCGCCAACTAGGCTCCGGCCTCGTGGAGGCACCGCTGCTGCTGGCGATCGACGGCAACAGCCTGCTGCACCGGGCCTACCACGCGCACGAGGAGTCCGGGCACCGCACCACGGACGGCCGGCCCTGCTGGGCGATCAACGGCTTGTGGTCGCAGCTGCTCGCGGCGGTCAACCGGGTCGACCCCGCGGCGGTGCTGCTCGCCTTCGACGATCCGGCGGCCAATGACCGCAAGGTGTCGCATCCGGCGTACAAGGCCCATCGCGCGGACAAGCCGGCCGACCTCGTCGCCCAGCTGGCCGACGCGCCGGTGCACGTGGCCCGTACCGGCCTCACGGTCAGGGTCGAGCCGGGGACCGAGGCCGACGACGTGCTGGCCAGTGCGGCGGCGAAGGCGGAGCGGGCCGGCTGGCGCACCGTGCTGGCCACCTCCGACCGGGACGCGTTCGCGCTGATCAGCGAACGCACCAGCGTGCTGCGGATCATCAACGGCGGCGTACCCAACTCACCGGTCCTGACCCCCGATCGGCTGCGGATCCTCACCCGCGGGATCGGTCCCGAGCAGTACCGCGCGTACGCCGTCCTGCGCGGGGACAGCAGCGACAACCTGCCCGGGGTTCCGGGGATCGGCCCGAAGACGGCGCTGCGGGTGCTCGCCGCGTTCCCGACCATCAGCGCCGCGCTGGCCGAGCACGACGCGGGTGGACCGGGGCTGGTCGCGGCGATCGGCGCGGCTGCGGCGGCCCGGCTGAGCAGCGCGAGCGCCCGCGAGATCCTGACCACGAACCTCGCGCTGATGACGATGCGCACCGACGTCGCCCTGCCCGAACTCGACGAGATGCGGATCCCGGTCCCGGCCGGCGACCTGCTCGCCGAACTGGAGGAGTGGAACCTGCACGGCGTACGCGATCAGGCCCGGTGGCTGCTCACCGATCCCTCGTCCTTCCTCGCCCGCCCCCCCGCGCCCCAGCCGGCCTGGGAGCAGCCGGGCCTCTGGTAGCTACAGCGGGATGTTGCCGTGCGCGCCGCGACCGGGGGGAGCCGCGGCGAGCGCCTCGGCGAGCATCCGGCGGGTGTCCGACGGCGAGACCACCTCGTCCACCACGCCCAGCTGCACGGCCCGGTTGACGCCACCGGCCAGCGCCTCGTGCTCCTCGATCAGCTTGGCGTGCAACGCATCCCGCTCACCGGCCGGCGCCGCGGCGAGCTTCTTGCGGTGCAGGATGCCGACCGCGGCCTTGGCCCCCATCACGGCGACCTCGGCGCTGGGCCAGGCGAACACTGTGGTGGCGCCGAGGGACCGGGCGTTCATGGCGATGTACGCGCCGCCGAAGGACTTGCGGGTCACCAGCGTCACCCGCGGGACGACGGCCTCGGCGAAGGCGTGCAGCAGTTTGGCGCCCCGCCGTACGACGCCGTCCCACTCCTGACCCACACCGGGCAGGTAGCCGGGGACATCGACGATGACGAGCAGCGGTACGCCGAACGCGTCGCACATCCGTACGAACCGGGAGGCCTTCTCCGCGGAGTTGCTGTCCAGGCACCCGCCCAGGCGCAACGGGTTGTTGGCGATCACACCGACGGTCCGCCCCGCCATCCGGCCGAGCGCGGTCACGATGTTCGGCGCCCAGCGAACCTGTAGCTCCAGTGGCGGGCCGTCCAGGATGCCGGCCAGCAGCGGCTTGACGTCGTACGCCCGCTGCTTCTCCGGCGGCAGCAACGCCGACAGGTCGGTGCCCGGGCCGACCGAGGCGACGTCGAAGCGGCCCTGCTGGGACAGCAATACGGTCAGGTCGCGCGCTCTCTCCAGCGCCTCCTCCTCCGAGGAGGTCACGACATGCACGACGCCGCTGCGCCGCCCGTGGGTGTCCGGTCCGCCGAGGCGCTCCATGTCGACGTCCTCGCCGGTGACGCTGCGCACGACCTCGGGGCCGGTGACGAACACCCGGCCCGCCGGTCCCATGATGACCAGGTCGGTCAGCGCCGGGCCGTACGCCGCCCCGCCGGCCGCCGGGCCCAGGACCACGGAGATCTGCGGCACCCGCCCCGAGGCGCGGACCATGGCGGCGAAGACAAGGCCGACGGCGTCCAGCGCCTCCACGCCCTCGGCCAGCCGGGCGCCGCCGGAGTGCCAGAGGCCGAGGACCGGTAGCCGCTCGCGGACCGCGGCGTCGATGGCGTCCACGATGTACCGGCAGCCGTCGGAGCCCATGGCCCCGCCCATCTTCGTGGCGTCGGTGCAAAAGGCGATCGCCGCGCCGCCGCGGATCATGCCGCGGGCGGACATCACGCCGCTGGTACCGCGGCCGGAGATCTGCCGCAGCGATCCGGGGTCGAACAGCCGCTCCAGGCGAAGCTCGGGGTCGCGGTAGTCGCGATCGTCGACCACCGCCGGCACACTGGCCAGACTGGTCATGTGCGGCTCTCCAATGTCATGAGCGGGTGAGTACGAGCGCGACGTTGTGTCCGCCGAAGCCGAAGGAGTCGGTCACCGCGGCGCTGAACCGGGCCGGCCGCGGTTCGTACCGCACGAGGTTCAACGCCTGAACGTCTTCGTCGTCGTCCGGGTCGTCGAGGTTACGAACGGCGGGCACGAGCTGCTCGCGCAAGGCCCAGAGCGTGAAGATGCACTCCACCGCACCGGCCGCGCCCAGCAGGTGCCCGGTCATCGACTTCGTGGCGGTGACCAGCGGGTGGTCGCCGATCGCGCTGCGGATCGCGGCGGCTTCGGCCTTGTCGCCGACCGGTGTGGACGTGGCGTGCGCGTTGACATGGCCGATGTCGGCCTTGTCCAGCCCGGCGTTGCGCAGGGCCAGCGTGATCGCCCGGGCGCCGCCCGCGCCGTCCGGCCGCGGTTGCACCATGTCGTAGTTGTCCGCGCTGACCCCGGCGCCGGCCAGGACCCCGAGTGCCTCGGCCCCTCGCGCGCGGGCGAAGTCGCCGCGCTCGAGGACGAGCATCCCGCAGCCCTCGCCGAGCACGAACCCGTCGCGTCCCTTGTCGAAGGGCCGCGACGCCGCGGCCGGTTCGTCGTTGCGGGTAGACAGCGCCCGCATCTTGGCGAAGCCGGCCAAGGGAAGCGGGTGGATACAGCTCTCGGTGCCCCCGGCCACGACGACGTCGGCGCGCCCGGCCCGGATGAGGTCCATGCCGAGCCCCAGGGCCTCGGCGCCCGACGCACACGCCGACACCACGGTGTGCACGCCCGCCTCGGCGCCGACCTCGAGTCCGACGGCGGCCGCCGGACCGTTGGGCATCAGCATCGGGACGACGTGCGGGGAGACCTTGCGGAAGCCCTCGGCCTCCTGGATGTCGTCCTGCTCCAGAAGGGTCTTGGCTCCGCCGACGCCGGTACCGACGACGACCGCGAGCCGGACCGGGTCGACCGCGGGCCGCCCGGCGTGCGCCCAGGCCTCGCGGGTGGCGATGAGGGCGAGCTGCTGACTGCGGTCCAGCCGGCGCATCGCCACCCGTTCGAGGTGCTCGGCCGGGTCGACCGGGCAGAACGCGGCGATGCGGGCCGGGAGGTCCGGATCCCAGTCCGCGCCGATCCGCACTATCCCCGAACGCCCGGCCAGCAGGCCGGCCCAGCTGGACACGACGTCGCCACCTAGCGGCGTGGTCGCGCCGACCCCCGTGATGACGACGTCGGCCGGCATGGGCTCAGCTCTGGTTGGTCTCGATGAAGCTGACGGCGTCGCCGACGGTCTTGATGTTCGCCAGCTCGTCGTCGGGGATGACCACGCCGAACTTGTCCTCGACGGCCGTCGCGATCTCGACCATGGACAGCGAGTCCACGTCGAGGTCGTCGGTGAACGACTTGTCCAGCGTGGCGTCTTCGGGGAGCACTCCAGCTACCTCTTCGAGGATCTCGGCGAGGCCGGAACGGATCTCCTCTGTCGTCACTGTGGGGGTTTCCTTTCAACCAGTGGTGAGGGTCAGCGGTCGCTGCCCTCGGCTCAACAACGAGCGACTCCGTCAGGGACAGATCAGGAGTTGCCCGGCGAACGTGAGCCCGGCGCCGAAGCCGAGCGCGAGGGTGAGATCCCCGCTCTTCGCCTCGCCGGTCTCGAGCATCCGGCTCAGCGCGAGCGGGATCGAGGCTGAGGACGTGTTGCCGGTGTCGACGATGTCGCGGCCGACGGCGACGTGGTGCAGGCCCAGCGCGCGGACCAGGGAATCGATGATCCGCAGGTTGGCCTGGTGCGGGACGAAGACGTCGATGTCGGACAGTTCGACGCCGGACTGCTCGCAGATCTGGCGGACCACCGGCGCGAGCTTCGTGGTCGCCCAGCGGAAGACCGACTGGCCGTCCATGGACATCAGGGTGTCCCGGCTCGGCACCATGATGGCTTCGCGCTTGCTGCCGTCGCTGCCCCAGACGACCGGGCCGATGGCCGGGGTGTCGGACCCGACGACGACCGCTGCCCCGGCGCCGTCGCCGAACAGGATGCACGTCCCACGATCCAGCGGATCGACCCAGTCGGTGAGCCGTTCGGCGCCGATCACGAGGACGCGCTGTGCGCTGCCGCTGCGGATGGCGTCGGCGGCGCAGCTCAGCGCGTAGCAGAAGCCGGCGCAGGCGGCGTTGACGTCGAACGCGCCGGGGGAGGGCACGCCGAGCCGGTCGGCGACCGTAGGGCTCACGCCGGGGATCGGGGACGGCGGCGTACAGGTCGCGACGATGACCACGTCGATGTCCTCGGGCGCCAGCCCGCTGGCCGCCAGCGCCTTGCCCCCGGCCGCCACGGCCATGTCGATCAGCGACTCACCCTCGCCGGCGAAGTGCCGCCGCGCGATCCCGACCCGGGTCCGGATCCACTCGTCGCTGGTGGCGACGTTCTGCGCGATCTCGTCGTTGGTGACGATCCGGTGGGGGCGGTAGTCGCCCAACCCGATGATCCGCGCGCCGACCGGGCCGGTCCGCAGCTTCATTGCTGGCCCGCCTCGTGCGCTGCGCGCAACGCTCGCTCCGCTTCTCGCTCGTACCTCGCTCCGATGCTCACTCGCTCTCGGCTCATCGCGACCCCACCGGATAGAGCCGGGCCAGCGGGTCGCCGGCGTCCACGAGGTCGCCGTCCTCGACGAGCCATTCGGCCAGTACGCCGTCGTAGGTGGCGCTCACGTGGACCTCCTCGCGCTTGCTGATGACCGCGCCGAGCGGCGTACCGGCCCGTACTTCGGATCCTTCGCGTACTGCCGCCTGCTGGATCGTGCCGCGGACCGGGGCGACGATGACCCGCCAGTCCGGGGTGTGCTCGGCCTGGTGGGTGCCGGCGTGCCGCGCCAGCAGCTCGCGGGCGGCCGGTAGTTCCGCGGGGGTCTTGAGGGCGAGGATCTCGATTCCTTTCAGTTCGCGCTTGGCCAGCCCGGCCAGCGTGCCGGCCGGGGGGAGTTCGAGGACAGCGGTGACGCCGAGGTCGCGCATCGTGGCCAGGCAGCTGTCGAACCTGACCGGCGAGGTGACCTGAGCGACCAGCCGGCTCAGCATCTCCGCCCCGGTCTGCACCGCGGTGCCGTCCGCGTTGGACAACAGTAGCCGCTGGAGCTCGCCGACCTGGATTCCTTCGGCCCTGGCCGCCAGCGCCGTCCCGGCCGAGGCCATGTACTCGGTGTGGAACGCCCCGGCTACCGATAGCGGCACGATTCGAGCCCTGGCCGGCGGCTCGGCGCGCAGCTGCTCGAGCCGGTCGAGCAACCCGGCGGCCACGATCTGCCCCGCGCCGTTGCGGTTGGCGGCGGTGAGACCGCACTGCTCGATCCGCGCTAGGACGTCGTCGGGGTCCCCGCCGAGCACGGCGAACATCCCGGTCTCGGCCTGCTCACAGGCAGCGGCCATCTCCTTGCCGCGCAGCGCCGAGAGCGCGACGGCGGTGTCCGGGTGCAGCGCACCGGCGGCGGCGGCCGCGGTCAGCTCGCCCACGCTGTGCCCGACGACGGCACTCGCGCCGGTCAGGTCGAGTTCGGCGACGGCCAGCAGGCCGAGCGCCACGACCAGGGGTTGGGTGACCGCGGTGTCCTTGATCTGCTCGGCGTCGGCCTCGGTACCGAGGTACCGGAGGTCCAGCCCGGTCAGGGTCGACATCCAGGCGACCCGGGCCCGCGCGCCCGGCAGGTCCAGCCAGGGGGCGAGCATGCCGGGAGCCTGGGACCCCTGACCTGGGGCAAGCAAGACCAGCACGACAACGACCATCCCAACCGCGACCGGCCTCGTCGCATACCGGCTCGCACGAATCCCGTCGCGGGACTTTTGTAGGAATGCTACAAGCGCTGGGGCGGGGTCGGCGCCCTCAGGTGGTTCCGGAGGGCCCGGGATCGGCGCCCAGGCGGCCGTACGCGAGCGCCACCTGGATGGTGAACGCACCCCTGGCGTCGGTCGCAGCCTGGCCACACACGTCCGCCGCCCGACGCAGGCGGTAGCGCACCGTGTTCGGATGGACGAACAGCGCCCGCGCCGTACCCTCCAGCGTCGCCCCCGACCCGACGTAGGTCTGCACGGTCTGCAGCAGCTCCGGCCCGGCGTCGCGCAGGGCGTCGTAGATCTGCTCCACGAGCGCCTGGCGGGCGTCGGTGTCCCCCGCCAGGGCGCGTTCGGGCAGGACGTCGTTGGCGTGCACCGGTCGCGGGGCGCCGGGCCAGGCCGCGCACGCGCGCAGGGCCGACATCGCCGCGCGGGCCGACCAGCCGGCCACCCCGAGACCGTCGACGGTCGGGCCCATGACCACCGGGCCGGGCGCGAACTCGGCCAGCAGCGGCCGGATCAGCGTCTGGGGGTCGGCGACGCCGCCGAGGACCACGATGAGCAACTGGCCGTGGACGCCGGCCAGCACCTCCGCGTGGTGCATCCGGGCGGTGCGCTGCAGGGCCCGGTGGATGTCGTCGGTGTCGCTGTCCGAGGCCCGGCCGACGACAACCGTGACCGGGCGCAGCGCGGCCCAGCCGAGCGCGGCGGCCCGGCTGGGCAGGGTTTCGTCGCTGTCGCCGCGCAGCAGCGCGTCGACGACGAGCGCCTCGAGCCGGGCGTCCCACGCGCCGCGGTTCTCGGCCAGGGTGGCGTAGACCCGGGCCGCGGCGAACGCGATCTCCCGGCTGTAGCGCAGGATGCCTTCCCGGAGCGCCTGTTCCTCCCCCGCCGCGGCCAGCGTGTGGGTCCGTGACTCGACGACGTCCACGGTGACCCGGACGAGGTCGACGGCCTGCTTGAGGGTCACCGTCCGGGCCAGTTCCCGGGGCGCGGCTCCGAACACCGGCCCGGTCAGCGGCAGGTTGTCCCCGGGGGCGCGCAGCCAGTCGACCAGCGAGGAGATGCCGGCCTGTGCCACCAGGGTCACCCAGGAGCGCTGGTCGGCGGGCATGGAACGGAACCAGGGGAGCAGTTCGTCCATGCGGGCCACGCTCTGGGTCGCCAGCGCCCCGGAGGCGCGCTCGAGGCGGCGTAACGTCGCGTCCAAGGGCGCGACCTTGGCGCTCATGCGGGCAGCCTGCCATCCGGGGTGAGGTGTTGTCGTGAGTCGGCGTACGGCGCTCGGCATCGGGCTGGGGCTGTGGCTCCTGATCGACCTGCCGCTCGCGCTGCTCGTGGCCGGGGGCTGGTCGCCGTTGCTCCGGACGGACCGCGCAGTTGTGGATGCCCTACAGCCGGCCGCCGTGGACTCCTCGGCGTACCGAACCGTGCTGGACGTGGTCACCGACGCCGGTACTACCTGGTTCCGGCTGCTCGTGCTTATCCCGGTGGTGGTCTGGGCGTTCCGGACGGGGCGGGTCAGGCTCGGCTGGTACGTCGTCGCCGGCGCGGTGTTGATCGGCCCCCTGACCACCGGGCTCAAGCTGCTCGTCGGACGCGAGCGCCCGGACTTCGCCGACCCGGTGTACCTGTCGGACTCGCTGTCCCATCCCAGCGGGCACTCCTCGGGCATCGTCACCCTGGTCGGGCTCCTGCTGGTCGCCTTTCTCCGGTTGCAGCCGCGCCGCTGGCGGCTCGTCACCGTGCTCGGCGGCGTCGCGCTGGTGTTCAGCGTCGGGCTGACCAGGATCGCGCTGGGCGCGCACTACCCGAGCGACGTCGTGGCCGGCTTCGCGCTCGGCGCCGGTTGGGTGCTGGTGCTGGCCGCGGCGTTGAACGCGCTGCCTGGGCCGCGTCGGGAAGAAGTAGAGGGCGGCAAGTCGTTGTCCCCGCAACAACCTGCTCGAGAGGGGTAGCGATGGACAACGACGTACGGCGTGACGAACAGCGGTTCAGGACCGACATCCCGTGGTTGGCCTCGCGGCACTCCTTCTCCTTCGGCGGGCACTACGACCCGGCGAACATGCACTTCGGCCTGCTCCTGGTCAACAACGACGACGTGGTCCAGGCCGGGACGGGGTTCGAGACGCACCCGCACCGGGACATGGAGATCGTGACCTGGGTGCTGTCGGGCTCGCTCGTACACCAGGACAGCGAGGGCCATTCAGGGGTTCTGTATCCCGGCCTGGCCCAGCGGATGAGTGCCGGCCGCGGGATCCTGCATTCGGAGAAGAACGACTCGTGGCGGCTGACCGGACAGCGGCACGAGGACCCGGTGCACTTCGTGCAGATGTGGGTGCTGCCGGACGAGCGCGGGATCCGGCCGGGCTACGAGCAGCTGGACATCTCCGCCGAGCTGGCGCGCGGCGGCCTGGTGCCGGTCGCGACGGGACGGGCGACTGGGGAGGCGGCGATCCGGATCCAGCAGCGGGACGCGGCGCTGTACGCCGCCCGGCTGGGTGCCGGTGCGGCGATCAGCCTGCCGGCGGCGCCATACGTCCACCTGTTCGTCCCGGTCGGCTCGGCGACCGTCGAGGGCGCCGGGTCGTTGGCGACGGGGGACTCCCTGCGGCTGGCCGGCGGCGACGGACCGCAGCTGGTGGCCGGGCCGGCCGGCGCCGAGGTCCTGGTCTGGGAGATGCACTCCCCGCTCGGCTGATGATGCGGCATACTCGTTCGCATGGCTAACGACGTACTGGACCAGGCCGAGGCGCTGGCCGATCGCACCATCGACTTCCGCCGCGCCCTGCACCGGCGCCCGGAGATCGGGCTGCAACTGCCCGGCACGCAGGAGGCGATCGTCGAGGAGCTGTCCGATCTCGGGCTCGACGTCCGCCGCGGCCAATCGACGACCTCGGTGGTCGCCGTGCTGGAGGGGGCGTCGGACGGGCCGACGGTGTTGCTGCGCGGGGACATGGACGCGCTGCCGCTGGTCGAGGACACCGGCTTGAACTTCGCCTCGGAGATCGACGGCGCGATGCACGCGTGCGGGCACGACACCCACGTCGCGATGCTGGCCGGCGCTGCGCGCCTGCTCACCGACCGCCGCGCCGAGCTGGCCGGGCGGATCGTGTTCATGTTCCAGCCGGGCGAGGAGGGTTTCCACGGCGCCCGGTACATGCTGGAGGAGGGTCTGCTCGATGTGGCCGGGCCGCGTCCCGTTGGTGCTTTCGCACTGCACACCACCTCGACGTTCGCCAGCGGGACGATCAACACGCGGCCGGGAGCGCTGCTCGCGTCGGCGGACACCATCCACCTGACCGTGCATGGACGAGGCGGGCACGCGTCCGCCCCGCACCAGGCGGCCGACCCCATCCCGGTGGCGGCCGAGATCGTCATCGCGCTGCAGACGATGGTCACCCGCCGGGTGAACATCTTCGATCCTGCGGTGGTCACGATCGCGCGGATCACGGCCGGTACGACGGACAACGTGATCCCGG
>JACCSC010000319.1 GCA_013813215.1 Geodermatophilaceae bacterium
GACATCGGCGACTCGGCGATCACCGAGACCGTCGGGCTCGGCGGGTTCAGCATGGCGGCGGCACCGGCGATCGTGCGGTTCGTCGGCGGCGACGTACCGCTGGCGCTGGCCACCACCCGCTCGATGTACGACATCACGCTCGGGGAGAACCCGGCCCTCGCGATCCCCATCCTGGACTTCCGCGGCGCGCCGACCGGGATCGACGTACTCGCCGTGGCGCGGACCGGGATCCTGCCGCAGATCAACACCGGCATGGCCGGTGCGGTGGCCGGGACGGGGCAGGTGGGCGCGGGACTGGTGAAGCCGCCGGCCGAGTGCTTCGCCGCTGCGCTGCGCGCCCTGGTCGAACTGGCGCCCTGATCCGCTCCGGTCGGGCGCTCAGCGCTGTGCTCGGAGGCCCTACCCGCCGCACTCACAGCCTGGTGCGGCAGGGATCACCTGGGTGCCGCCCGTGATCATGGCGATGCGCCGGTCATTGGCGGCAGATGTCCACGATCACCATGAGGTGCACCTGACTTCCGGGGCGCCGGCCGGGTGGGGTTTGATCAGACCTGACCATTCGGATGTCGCCGAGGAGACCTGGCATGAGCGCTCCCCCGAAGATGGATCCCACCTTCTACCGCAGCCCGGGTGAGGCCGCCGCCGCCCCCGCGGAGAAGCTCGCGTACGTCGTCGCGTTCGACCGGGCCGGTGAGAAGTCCGACGCCCTCACCGTCATCGACGTGGACAGCGACTCGCAGACGTACGGGGAGATCGTCGGCTGGGCGGACCTGCCGACCACGGGCGACGAGCTGCACCACTTCGGCTGGAACGCCTGCAGCAGCGCGCTCATGCACGAGGGCCACGACATGGGCGAGGAGGGTCTGCAGCGCCGCTACCTGCTGCTGCCCGGCCTGCGCTCGTCCAACATCCATGTCTACGACACCCACCCCGACCCGACCAACCCGACGCTGCTCAAGACCATCACCGCCGAAGAACTCGGCGAGAAGGCCGGGTACTCGCGGCCGCACACCCTGCACTGCGGGCCGGACGGCATCTTCCTGTCCTGCCTCGGCGGCGCGGACGGCGCCGAGGGCCCGGGCGGCATCGCGCTGCTGGACCACAACACCTTCGACGTCCTGCGGGCCTGGGAGACCGACCGCGGACCGCAGTACCTGGCCTACGACGCCTGGTGGCACCTGACCCAGAACACGCTGATCACCAGCGAATGGGGTACGCCGTCGATGATCGAGAACGGACTGGTGCCCGACCTGCTGCTCGGCGGCAAGTACGGCCACTGCCTGCACTTCTGGGATCTGGCCGAGGGCAAGCACCAGCAGGAGATCGACCTCGGCGCGGAGTACCAGATGGTCCTGGAGCTGCGCCCGGCGCACGACCCGGACGCGACGTACGGGTTCGTCGGTGTGGTCGTCTCGACCGCCGACCTGTCCGCCTCGATCTGGCGCTGGTACCGCGACGGCGACCAGTGGGCGGCCGACAAGGTGATCACCATCCCGGCCGAGCCGGCCGACCCCGACGACCTGCCGCCCGCGCTGAAGCCGTTCGGCGCGGTGCCGCCGCTGGTCACCGACATCGGCCTGTCCGTCGACGACCAGATGCTGTACGTCTCCTGCTGGGGGATCGGCGAACTCAAGCAGTACGACGTCAGCGACCCGGCGCACCCGCGCGAGGTGGGCTCGGTCCGCCTGGGCGGCATCGTCGGGCAGGCCGCCCACCCGGCCGCGCCGGACCAGCCGCTGGCCGGCGGCCCGCAGATGGTGGAGGTCAGCCGGGACGGCAAGCGCGTCTACGTGACCAACTCGCTGTACGGCGCCTGGGACGACCAGTTCTTCCCCGCCGGCGTAGGCGCCTGGATGGCCAAGATCGACGCGGACACCGGCGGTGGCATGACCGTCGACGAGAAGTTCTTCCCGAACGGCGAGGCGTTCCGCGGGCTGCGGGCCCACCAGGTGCGGCTGCAGGGCGGCGACGCTTCCTCCGACTCCTACTGCTACCCCTGATCGAGGAGCCAAGTGGCGGACCATCCGGGGGTCAGCTGGAGACGTCCTTGCCGCCGAAGCGGGCCCACGCCGCGGCAAAAAAGACCGCCGCGTAGACCGCCGCGCTGAGCATGCCCCTGGACACCTGCTCGGTGCTGATCGGGTCCCGGAGCAGGTCGCCGAAGGCCAGCCAGTAGTGCGTGGGCAGGTATTCGTGGATCGCCGACAGGGACGCGATGGCATCCAGGATCTGGCTGACGACGGCGAG
>JACCSC010000326.1 GCA_013813215.1 Geodermatophilaceae bacterium
ACGCCGCGCCGCAGAACGTCACCTTCGCCAGCAACGGCAACGAAGCCCACGGTTATCTCGCGATGCCGCCCGCGGGCAGCGGGCCAGGACTGGTCGTGATCCAGGAGTGGTGGGGGCTGACCTCGCACATCAAGGACGTGACCGATCGCTTCGCCGCCGAGGGTTTCGTGGCGTTGGCGCCGGACCTGTTCGGCGGGAAGACGACGCACGACGGCGACGAGGCCGAGCAGCTGATGAAAGACCTGCCGCAGGACCAGGCCGCTCGCGACCTGGCCGGCGCGGTGGACTACCTGCTCGGCAGCGACGAGGTCACCAGCGAGAAGCTGGGCGTGGTCGGCTTCTGCATGGGCGGGAACTTCGTGCTCACGCTGGCCACCCAGCAAGGGGACAAGATCGCCGCGGCCGTGCCGTTCTACAGCGTCGGCCCCGAACCCGGCAGCTTCGACGGCTTGCAGGCCGAGGTGCTGGGCCACTACGGCGAGAACGACGACTCCCTCCCGCCTGATCAGGCGCGCGCGCTCGCCGACCGGATCGCCGAGGAGTCCGGCCGCCCGGTGGAGTTCCTCTTCTATCCGGCCGGGCACGCCTTCTTCAACGACGAGAACCTGCTCGGCACGTACGACGAGGAGTCCGCCCGCACGGCGTGGACGCGCACCCTGGAGTTCCTCCGCACCAGACTCAGCTGAGCCGGTGCCGGTCTTCACCGACGCCCGGCTGGTGGCCGTGCTGGCGGCGTACGAATCCGGCGTCGACCGCGTCCTGCAGCAGATCCGGGAGGACCACGACGCCGAGCCCGACGATCCGGTGCCGCCGCCCGCGCCCGACCGGCCGCTGCCGCTGCGGGCCGTCGGTTTCCTCGGGCGGACGGTGAAGGACAGGGTGCTCGACCCGGTGGTCGACGTCTTGCGCGGGACGACATACCCGGGGAAGCCGGACTGGGTGAGCCAGCCGTCCGAGCGGCGCGCGGCCTGGTGGGTGCGCCGGATCTCGATCTGGGCGGCCGGCCCAACCGCGCTGCCGTGGGTCGCCGGCAAGCTCTCGGACCGGCTGCCGATCAAGGACACGCTGTCCGCGGCCGCGCAGGGTCTCGTGGTGTGTGCGGTGTCCCGGGAGTACGGCGTGGACGACGCCGAACGCCGGATCAGCCTGCTGGCACAGGTGCTGACCGGCCGCACGATCGAGCCGGTGACCATCGCGACGCTGCGCGGCACGCAACCGACGGTGGAGCCGACCGCCGGTGAGCTGCCCGCGGAGTTCGGCCGGGAGGTCGACGAGGCCGTCCCTGAGCCGCGGCGAGGCGTCGTCCGGAGGGCCGGCGGAGCCCTGTGGAGTCTGGCCCGGGTGGTCGGTGAGATGGAGGACCTGCTCGACGAACGGCAGAAGGGACATCTCGCGGCCCGCGCCCTGGGCGCGCTGCCGGGCGTCGGCGTGGTCGGTGGCTACTTCGCCGAGCACACCGCCCTGGAACGGGCCGGCACGCGGACCGAACAACTGCTCAGCCGCCGCTTCGGCATCACCACCGCCCAGACCTAGAGTCGACCGCGTGGACTTCGCACAGCGCTCGGCGCTGACCCGGTGGCGGGTGATGGCGTACGTCGTCGGCGTCATGCTGCTCGTGCTGCTGCTCGTCGCGATGCCGCTGAAGTACCTCGGTGACTCCGAGTCGCTGATCGGGATCGTCGGGCCGACGCATGGCTTCCTCTACGCCGTCTACCTGCTGGCCACGCTCAGCCTCGGTACGAAGAGCCTGTGGAGCTTCCGCCGTACGGTGCTGGTGATGCTCGGCGGCACCGTTCCGTTCCTCTCCTTCTGGCTCGAGCGCCGGGTCACCGCGTCGGTGCAGGCCGACCTGGCCAGTCGCGGCGCCTAGGTCGGCAGCCCCAGCTCGGCCTGCACCGCGCGGGAGGCCGTGCGGTGCCGCCGCGCTCGGCCGGGGTGTCCTGTGCGCTCGGCCACTGCAGCCAGCCCGGCCAGCGCCCGGCCCTGCTCGAAGCGGTCACCCGAGGCGTTGGCCAGCTCCAGCGCCTCGGCGTGCGCCGCCGCGGCTGCCTCGACGTCGCCGGACGGATCAGCCAGCAGAGCCTCGCCGAGCTCGTTGAGCGCGCCGGTCTCGACGTCGGCCTCACCGATCTCCCGGCCGAGGTCGAGCGCCTGCCGCAACAGCTCCGCCGCCTCGGCGTACGCACCGACCCGGGCCTGCACCACGCCCAGACCGCGCAGGGCGTCGGCCACACCGACCCGGTAGCCGATCTCGCGGCCAAGGTCCAGAGCAGCCCCGAGGTGCTCCAGCGCCCGGTCGTACTCGCCCACGCGCTCGCAGACCAGGCCGAGGTTCACTTGGGCCACCGCCTCGCCGGCCCGGTCCCGCCGCTCGCGCTGGATGCGCAAGGCCCGCTCGAGAACATCGACGGCCTCGGCGTACCGGCCGAGCCGGAGGTAGACCACGCCGGAGTTGTTGAGTGCCCGGCCCTCGCCGGCCCGGTCGCCGATCTCGCGCAGGATGGCCAGGGCCTGACCGTGGAAGTCCAGCGCCCCCGGATAGTCGCCCAGCCGGCGGTAGACGATGCCGAGGTTGTACAGCGCACCGCCCTCGGCCGAGCGGTCGCCCGCCGCCCGGTGCAGGGTCACCGCCTCGTGCAGGTGGGTGCGGGCCTCGCGGTAGCGGCCCGCGCGCCAGCAGACGACGCCGAGGTTGTGCAGCGCGCGGCCGAGTCCAGCGGAGTCACCGGCCTGCCGGTACGCCGCCGCGGCCTGCTCGTGGTCGACCAGCGCCTCGGCATATTGGCCCAGGCGACGTCGGACCGTGCCAAGTCGGTCGAGGGCCGCGGCCTCACCGCGGACGTCGCCGCGCGCCGCCGAGGCCGCCCCCGCCGCGAGATGCAGCGCGAGCGCGTCGGAGTAATGCCCTCGGGTGTCCAGGAACGTGGCCAGGACTCCCGACAGCACGACCGACAGGTCCACGGACTCGCGGGCGAGGGCGAACAGCACGGGACGCTCGGTGTCCAGCCAGTCCAGGGCCACGCTCGGCGGTGGCGCCGGACCTGCCGTCGGACGGGGCACCGAGGCGGTCTCGGTGCTCCGGGCCGCTGCGGTCGCCTCGCGGACGTAGTGCTCGACCAGCCGTTGTTTTGCCGCGGTGTCGGGATCGGCCGCCGCCAGTTCGCGGGCGTACTGCCAGAGCAGGTCGTGCAGTCCGTAGCGCCGTCCGGACAGCCGCAACACGAGGTGGTTGCGGGCCAAGGCCTCCAACAACCGGCCGGCTATCGTGAGCGGACCGTCGATCAGGGCGGCCGCGGCGACGACGGACACCTCCGGTCCCGGATGGTGGCCGAGCACTCGGAACAGCTCCGCGACATCGGCCCGCAGGTGCCGGTAGGACCAGGACAACACCGAGCGCACGGCGGTGTGCTCGTCGTCGCCGGCGGTCAGCACGTCCAGCGCGGGCTCGGCGTCGAACTCCTC
>JACCSC010000405.1 GCA_013813215.1 Geodermatophilaceae bacterium
CCGGTGGTGCGCGCGGCCGGCCGCGGCGTGGAGCTGTCCGGCCTGCGGGGGACGGCGGCTGCGGGCCTCGATCGTCGGAGCGCGGCGGACCGCCGAGGAGCTGGGCCGCGCGTTCCCGGGCGTCGTCGTGCGGACCTCCGGACGCGACGCCGTGCTGTCCGAGGTGGCCGACGAACCTGCCCTGGTGGTGTGTACGCCGGGCGCCGAGCCGGTGGCGGCGCAGGGGTACGGCGCGGCGCTGCTGCTCGACGGCTGGGCGCTGCTCACCCGCGCTGATCTACGGGCCTCGGAGGAGGCGCTGCGCCGCTGGCTGAACGCCGCCACGCTGGTGCGGGCCGGCGGGACGGTGGTCGTAGGGGCCGACGGCGCGGTGCCCGCGGTACAGGCGTTGGTGCGGTGGGCGCCGGCCTGGCTGGCCGACCGGGAACTGGGCGAGCGGACCGAACTCGGGTTCCCCCCGGCGACCCGCTTCGCCGCGGTGTCCGGTGCACCGGCGGGGGTGGCCGACCTGTTGGCGGTGGCACGGCTGCCCGCGTCGGTGCAACAGCTCGGTCCGGCGCCGGTCGATGCCGAGCGCGAGCGCCTGCTGCTGCGGGTTCCCCGCGCGGACGGGGCGTCGTTGGCCCGCTCGCTGCGGGAGGCGCAGGGCGTGCGCAGCGCCCGCAAGGCCGTCGACCCGGTGCGAGTCCAGCTGGACCCGGTGGAGCTCCTCTAGCCCATCCAACGGAGGGGGGCATCGGGACTGTCACAACGGGGCAGGCGGCCTCGTCTGGTGTACGACGACACACCAGACGAGAGGAACCTCGATGGCCCGCATCACCCTCGCGCCAGACCAGCGCCCGCATCGCCCGTCGCTCATGATCCGCGGCGCGCTCGCCGTGAGTCGCCGGATGTACGGCCGCGACCTCGACAGCGTCCGTGCGATGAGTCATCACCCGGGAGTGTTCTGGCCGTGGGCGTTGATGGAGGTGGCCGGCGAGCGGCGGCGCAGCCGGCTGCCCCGGCACCTGGACGACCTCGTGGTGGTGGCCACGGCCATGCACCTCGGGTGCTCGTGGTGCATCGACTTCGGTTCGAGCCTGTGGGAGCGCAAGGGTCTGGATCGCGACGTGCTGGCCGACCTGCGCCGGTGGCGCGACGCCGAGCGCTTCGACGACGACACCCGGGCGGCGCTGGCCTTCGCCGAGGCCGCCAGCGGTGACCTCGACCAGGTCAGCGACGGGATGGTCGAGGACCTGCGCCGGCGGTTCGGCGAGGACGGCGTGGTCGAGCTGGCCTACCTGGTCGCCCTGGAGAACATGCGTTCGCGCTTCAACTCCGCGCTCGGCCTGTCCTCGCAGGGCTTCAGCGGAGGGGATGCGTGCTCGATCGCGGCGGGCCCGCAGTCGGCTGGATCCGGGTGAGCTTGTCCGGTGCCAGGACTGCATAGATCTGGGCGACTCGGCCATCCCGCACGGCGTAGGCGTACACCGCGAGGCGGGCGTCACGCGGGCGTGGGCTGTCGAGGTGGACGAGGAAGCCGGGATCCCCGTTCACCTGAACCGGCTCGATCGAGACCCCCATCCCGTGGCGTCGGGCCTGACCGAGCAGTCCCAGCAGGAACCGGGCGACCTCGGTCGCGCCGGTGATCGGCCGGCCGGCCGAGGTGACGCGGCCGGCGCCGTCGGCGGTGAGGACGACGTCCGGCGCGAGGATGCCGACGAGCCGAGCTGTGTCGCCGGCTCGCAACGCGGCCGCCAGCTCGTCCAGCACCTGCCAGCCGGACTCGGCCGCGACCCGGGGTGGCGGGTCGTCGATGTCGACCCGCCGCCGGCCACGCGAGGCGTGCTGGCGAGCCGCCTGCACCGAGCAGCCGAGCACGTCCGCGACCTCGGCGAACCCGGCGCCCAGGACGTCGTGCAGGACGACCGCCACCCGTTGCTCGGGGGTCAGCCGGTCGAGCACCACGAGGAAGGCCAGCCGCACCGACTCCTCCGTGACGATGGCATCGAGCGGATCGACCGGCGGCGAGGAGCCGAGCAACGGCATGCTGACCAGAGGTTCGGGCAGCCAGGGGCCGACGTAGGACTCCCGGCGTACGCGAGCGGATCGCAGGTGATCCACGGCCAGGCGGGCGACCACACGGGTCAGCCAGGCGCGCGGGTCGTCCACAGCCTCCGCGTGTCCGCTCCACCGCGCCCAAGCTTGGGACACGACGTCCTCGGCGTCGGCCCAGCTCGAGGTCAGCCGGTACGCGACGCCGTGCAGGTAAGGCCGCAGGTCGTCGAAGACCGCGGCCGCCTGGTCGCTCACCATGCGGCACCCTCCGCAGTCCAGACGAGCTGGCCGCACCGATCGTGACATCCGGCGCGCGGCTGCGGATGACGTCGCCGATGCGAGAATGGCGGGGTGAACTCGGTCGCCGGACCCGTTGCCGGGTTGCGCCGCCTGCAGGCGTTGGCCGAGACCGGCGGACTGGACGACCTGTGTGAACGGCACGGCATCACCGTGCTGACGGTCTTCGGCAGTACAGCGCACGGGGCCGAACACCCGCGAGACCTGGACATCGGCGTGTTGTTGGAGTCGGGTCGCAAGCCCGACTACCTGCCGCTGATCGGCGACCTGCAGAACGCCGCCGACAGTGACATCGATCTGGTCGTGCTGAACCGCGGCGGCCCGGTCATCCGAGAGCGAGCGCTGGTCGGATCGATCGCTCTGTACGAGTCCCGGCCGGGAGCATGGATACAAGCTGCGACGGTCGCCGCCGTGGAACGGATGGACACGGCCTGGATGCGTCGCCTCAACCTGGACCTGCTCGCTCGGTGAAGCCTCGCCCGCTCGATCCGGAGACCATCACAGCCAAACTGCGTGCTATGCGCCGATTCCTCGACTCGCTTCTAGAGGATGCATCGCCGGCTGAGCTGGCACATGCGCACGGAGGTACATCCGAGCCTTCTCACGGAAGCGTTCGAGGTCCGTTCCCGGCGCGAAACCCGGCAAGGTGACCTCCCGGCTCGGCCCCAACTCGTCGAGGAAGTCGGTGTACACAAGCGCGCGTCTGGAACGGCAGACGGGATCGGCCAATGGCCTAGTTTGACTGCGGCGAACAGTCGGGTTTGAGTCAGGCTGACGGTAGGGTAGTGCCATGGGGCAGTACGTCGAACGGGTACTCGACAGGGAACTCGACGAACTCACTGTCGGGTTGCCTGCCATCAGCCTCGAGGGGCCGAAGGGTGTCGGCAAGACGGCGACAGCAGCCCGACGCGCCGGGACCGTGCTGAACCTCGAGCGGGCGACGCAGCGAGCCCTTCTCGACGCGGAGCCGGAGCGGCTCGACGCCGGGCCGTTCCCAGTCCTCGTCGACGAGTGGCAGCGGTACCCGCCGGTGTGGGATCTGGTTCGACGCAGCGTCGATCGCGACGCCAGCGCCGGCCGCTTCTTGCTCACGGGCAGTGCGGCGCCAGCTGGCGCCCCGATGCACTCTGGCGCTGGACGCATCGTCAGCTTGCGGATGCGGCCGATGTCATTGGCCGAGCGTGGACTCGGTTCGCCGACAGTGGGCTTGCGTGCGTTGCTGTCCGGCCAGCGCCCGTCGATTCACGGGGAGTCGTCGGTGGCGCTGGCGGGCTACACAGACGAGATACTCGCCTCGGGTTTCCCGGGTATGCGGCCACTGCCGCTGCGAGCTAGGCGCGCGCAGTTGGACAGCTACGTCGAGCGCATCGTGGAGCGCGAGTTCGCCGAGCACGGCCACGTGGTGCGGCGGCCGGCCACGTTGCGCGGGTGGCTCCGGGCGTACGCCGCGGCCACGTCGACCACAGCGTCGTACAACGCCATCTTGGACGCGGCCACCGCTGGCGAGTTGGACAAGCCGGCGCGGGACACAACGAGGGTCTATCGAGACGTGCTGACGCAGCTCTGGCTGGTCGAGCCGGTGCCGGGCTGGCTGCCGGGGCGTGGCACCTTCGGGCGGCTGGGGCAGGCGCCAAAACATCACTTGGCCGACCCGGCGCTGGCCGCCCGGCTTCTCGGTGTGGACGCGGCGGCGTTGCGGGCGGGCGACGAGGCGCCGGGGGAGCAGCTACGTGACGGGTCGCTGCTGGGAGCGCTGTTCGAGTCGCTGGTCGCGTTGAGTGTCCGCGTCTACGCCCAGGCGGCCGAGGCGCGCGTTCACCATCTGCGCACGCGCAACGGTGACCACGAGGTTGATCTCATCGTGGAGCGCGCCGATCGTCGGGTCGTCGCGCTGGAGGTCAAGCTCGGCCAGACGGTAGGTGACTCAGATGCGCGGCACCTGCACTGGCTGCGCGAGCGGATGGGAGACGATTTGCTCGATGCGGCGGTGATCACGACCGGCCGCGACGCCTACCGCCGCCGCGACGGCATCGCCGTCATCCCCGCCGCGCTCCTGGGGCCGTGACGGCCAGAATCACAACCGTCCCGCGAACGCCCGCTCCACAGCCGCTGCGAACTGCTCCCGGCGGTCTCAGCCGGTGGTGGCAATCGAGCTCCCGGAACCGCGACCAGCGCAGGTCCTGCGAGCCGGCTGGGAAGAGCTGCCGGTCCACTGGGTCGCCGGTGCGGTTGGCCTTGTTCTCCGCCAGGGTCTGCAGGTCGTCCAGTCGCTTGATGAACAGCAGGTAGGTGATCTGCTCGATCACCTCCAACGGGTTGGAAATGCCGCCGGACCAGAACGTGTCCCAGAGCCGGTCCACCTTGCGCTTCAGCTCACCCGTGACCACGGACGGAGGCTAGCGAGCCGCAGCCGTGGTCTCAGTCATCGGTGGCGGTGATTGCGGCGGGGCGTCCGAGTGGGGTCGACGGTGGGTGGGGGATGAACTCGGGTACGCCGTCGTCGGCGATGACGATCTGCCAGCCGCCTTCGTGGACGACGTGGTGGTGATGCCCGCAGAGCAACACGCCGTTGTCGACGGCGGTGCTGCCGCCGTGGGCGACAGCGAGGATGTGGTGCCCGTCGCACCAGCTAGCAGGGCGGTCGCAGCCCGGGAATGCGCATCCGAGGTCGCGCAAGATGAGCGCCCGGCGGCGGGCGCCGGTGAACAGGCGTTGTGCGCGGCCCACATCGAGGGCCGCGCTGCCGGTGCCGAGGACGGCGGGGATGATCTCGGCGTCGCAGGCCCTCCGCCGGGCGGCGCCCGCGGACAGCGGGGTGCCGTCGGGGAGGGTGGCGTAGCCGAGACCGTCGGTGAGGGTGCGTAGCGGGATCGTCACGACCACCGTCGTGGCCGACCCATGGTCGCCGCCGCGGGCGACGGCGCCGGGGTCTGCCGCGGCTGGGGGTGGGTCGGTGTGTCCGGTGAGGGCGCGCCGAGCAAGTTCTTCCAAGGCGTCGGCGCGGCGCTGCCCGGGGGTGCGCGGGTCCGGTCCGTCGGCGGTGGCCGGCAGCGGCCGGGCCAGCGGGTCGAGGGCGGCGCGGATGATCGCCGCGGCCTCGTCAGTCAGCCGCCCCCGGACGAACACGGTCCCGTGCCCGTCCGGGGTGAAGAACAGCTCCCGCCGCCGCCGGGTTTGCAGCTCCTGCCGTTCCAGGGCTGCGGCGTCGCGGGCTTCACCGATCTCGGGGGCGACGACGGTGAGGATGTGCTGGCCGAGCCGGGTCAACTGCGCGGAGTCGAACCGGTCGGCGTAGGCCACCAGCTCACTTTCGGCCCTGTCCCGGATCTCGCTCGGCACGTCCTCGGGTAGCTCCCCGATTGTGGCGGTGATTGCCGCCGCTTGCCCCAGGGACACGTCCCCGGCCGCGAAAGCGGCCCCGGTCACAGCCATCCCACCTCGCACTGCTGTGGCCACCCCGACCAGGGTCCGCGCCTCGCGTGGGATCAGGTTCAGTTCGTGCCTCGTCCACGCCGTCGTCGAACAGGCCCCCGTGCGCAGGGCCAGATCGCGGGTGTCGACCTCCCCCAGCAGCCGGGTCAGCAACGCCGTCGTGCGCGAGACGAGCCGGCCGCAGCGGACTGCCCCGGCCGCCAGGTCACGATCCGGAACCTGCCACGGCTCCACACCCGCCTCGTCCAAGGCGACCGCGAGCCGGTCCAGCGCCGCGTCCAGCCCACCCGTGTCTGTCACCGGAGGCTCGTGCAGCGCCGTACTCACACCCCGAACCTAGCCGAGGGGTCCGACAGTTTCGGATGCTCAGAACCCTTGCGGCACAACAACTTTGGGTTGCGCATCGTCGCTCTCCGTCAGCCGACTCCGCGGGCTTTGACCGCCGCCGGCCACAGTGCGGATCGCCCGCAGGCTAGCCTCGAATTCGGCCGGCCCACCACCCACCGGGAGGAACCGACATGACTCGCCTGCGCGTGCTCGTGCTGTTGGCCACCGCCGTGCTGGCCGCCGGCACCGCCGCACCGGCGACCGCGCAGGTGCAGGCGGCCATCCCGCCGTCCGAGCCGATCGTCACCTGGGCCGCCAGCGCCGACTTCACCCTGACCCGGGTCACGAACCAGACCGTGCGCAACGTCATGCGCACCTCGGTCGGCGGGCGTGGCCTGCAGGTCTCGTTGTCCAACGCGCACGGCTCGAGTCCGGTCACCTTCAACGCCGTGAGTGTCGGGATCGCGCTGGACGACGGCGGGGTCAAGCCGGCCTCGCTACAACCGGCGACGTTCGGTGGCAGCCCGTCGGTGACGGTGCCGCCCGGCGGCGAGGTGCTCAGCGACTACCTGCGGGGCTTCCTGCACCCGGGTACCGCGATCGCGGTGAGCGTCTACGTCGAGGGCGACATCCGGCGGGCCACCGGGCATAACCTCGCCCTGACCGAGACCTACCTGTCGACGCCCGGCAACCACACCCCGGAGGCCGACGCCGCGTCCTACCCGAGCAGCATCGACAGCTGGGTCTTCGTCGAGTCGCTCGTCGTCACTCGTGGCCTGCCCCTGAGCACCGTGGCCGCCCTGGGCGACTCGATCACCGACGGCGTCGGGTCGACGTTCGGCGCCGACAATCGCTGGACCGACTACCTCGCCGAGCGGATCCTGCAGCGTCCGAGCACTGCCCAGGCCGGCATCGCCAACGAGGGCATCTCCGGCAACCGGGTGCTGTCCGGCGGCTTCGGCCAGAGCGCGCTGACCCGGTTCGACCGCGACGTCCTGAACCAGCCGGGCGTGGAGACGGTGGTCCTGCTGGAGGGGATCAACGACATCAACACCGGGGCCTCGGCTACTGAGTTGATCGAGGGCTACCGCGAGCTGATCGCCCGGGCGCACGCCGACGACACGTGCATCGTCGGCGGCACGCTCACGCCGAACGAAGGCGGCGACGCCGACCGGGAGGCGCAGCGACAAGCAGTCAACGACTTCGTCCGCGCCAGCGGTGAGTTCGACGGGGTGATCGACTTCGACGCCGCGGTCCGCGATCCCAGCAACCCGAGACTGTTCCTGCCCGCCTACGACAGCGGGGACGGGCTGCACCCGAGCGACGCGGGCTACGCGGCGATGGCCGCCGCCGTCCCGCTGCGCGTGCTGTCCTGCGACCGATGAGCGAGCGGCGGCCGTCCTGAGGCTGCTCTTCGCCGGCACGCCGGAGCCAGCCCTCGTCAGCCTGCGCGCGATCCTCGAGTCGGGGCGACACGACGTGGTTGGGGTGCTCACTCGGCCCCCCGCCCGGGCGGGCCGGGGCCGCCGGCTACAGCCGACGCCGGTCGCCGAGGTGGCCGCCGAGCACGGCCTCCCGGTCCTGTCGCCCAACCGGCCGAGCGACCCGGAGTTCCTGGCCGCCCTGGCCGACCTCGCGCCGGACGTCGCGCCGATCGTCGCCTACGGCGGCCTGATCCCGCCCGCCGCGCTGGCCGTGCCCCGGCTGGGCTGGGTCAACCTGCACTTCTCGCTGCTGCCGGCCTGGCGCGGCGCGGCGCCGGCGCAGCATGCCCTGATCGCCGGTGACGACATCACCGGCGCGTCGGCGTTCCGGCTGGAAGAGGGTCTGGACACCGGACCGGTGTACGGCGTCGTGACCGAGCAGATCCAGCCGCGGGACACCGCGGGGAGTTTGCTGGGGCGCCTCGCCCACTCCGGGGCGCAGCTGCTGCTGGCCACCCTCGACGGGCTGGCCGCCGGGCGGCTGCAAGCCCGCCCGCAGGCCACGGACGGCGTCAGCCACGCCCCGAAGCTCGGCCCTGAGGACTCCCACATCCAGTGGTCGGCGCCGGCGGTGGCGGTCGACCGGCTGGTGCGGGGCTGTACCCCGGCCCCCGGGGCATGGACCACGGCCGACGGGCAGCGGCTTCGACTCGGCCCGGTGCTGCCGCTTTACACCGAGCATGGGCTGCGCCCCGGCGAACTGCGCGCGGCTCGCTCCGAGGTGCTCGTCGGCACGGGTACCCACGCCCTACAGCTCGACGAGGTCCAGCCGGCGGGGCGTCGGGCGATGCCCGCCGCGGCCTGGCTGCGCGGCCTGCGGACCCCACCGGCGGGGCTGTCGTGAGCCGCCCGAAGCGATCCGGCGCGGCGCGGCCGGCGTACCGTCCCGTGCCGCTCGCGGACCCCCGGCGGGTCGCCTACGACCTGCTTCGGGCGGTGGCCGAGCGGTCGGCGTACGCCAACCTCACCCTGCCCGGGATGCTCAAGGAGCGCGGCGTCACCGAACGCGATCGCGGGCTGGCCACCGAACTGGGCTACGGGACGCTGCGCGCGCAGGGCACCCTGGACGCAGTCCTGGCCGCCTGCCTGGACCGCCCGCTCGACGCGGTCGACGGGCCGGTCCTGGACCTCCTGCGGCTCGGCGCCTACCAGCTGTTGCGTACCCGGGTGCCCACCCACGCCGCCGTGGCCACGAGCGTCGAACTGGCCCGCAGCGTGCTCACCCACGGGCAGGTCGGCTTCGTGAACGCCGTCCTGCGCAAGGCGTCCGCGCGCGACGAGGCAGGCTGGTTGGCGCTGGTCGCACCACCGCTCGAAGAGGATCCCGCCGCGCACCTCGCGCAGAAGCACGCGCATCCGGGCTGGATCGTCCGCGCCTACCGCGACGCCCTCGGCGACTGGGACCAGACCGCCCGGGCGCTGGCCGCCGACGACGAGCGGCCCCAGGTGCATCTGGTGGCCCGGCCCGGCCGGATCGACCGCGAGGAGCTGGCGACCGACGCCGGCGGTACGCCAGGGCCCTGGTCGCCGTACGCCGTACACCTGTCCGGCGGCGATCCGGGCCGGATC
>JACCSC010000416.1 GCA_013813215.1 Geodermatophilaceae bacterium
GTGGCATCGCCGCCGGCGGACAGCGCGTGCTCGGCGTAGTCGAGGACCCGGACGTCGATGCCGAGCCCGGCCAGCGCCTCGACGAACGCCGCGATCGGGCCGTTGCCGACTCCTTCGACCACCTGCCGTACGCCGTCGGCGGTGAGCTCGACGGAGAGGTGGTCGCGGCCGTCGTCGGCGACGTTGCGGTGCGAGTGCAGCTCGACGCGTCCCGGCGCGAGGTAGGCGCCCTGGAACACCGACCACATCTGGGCCGGGCTGACCTCCCCACCGTCGGCCTCGGTGACCCGCTGGATCACCTGGCTGAACTCGATCTGCAGCCGGCGCGGCAGGTCGAGGTGGTGCTCGGCCTTCATGACGTAGGCCACCCCGCCCTTGCCGGACTGCGAGTTGACCCGGATCACTGCCTCGTAGCTGCGGCCCACGTCGCGCGGATCGATCGGCAGGTAGGGCACCGCCCACGGCAGGTCGTCCACCGTCACGCCGGCCGCGGTCGCGTCCGCAGCCATCGCCTCGAAACCCTTCTTGATGGCGTCCTGGTGCGAGCCGCTGAACGCGGTGTAGACGAGATCACCGCCATAGGGGTGTCGCTCGGGTACCGGTAGCTGGTTGCAGTACTCGACGGTACGGCGTACCTCGTCGATGTCGGCGAAGTCGATCTGCGGGTCGATGCCCTGGCTGAACAGGTTCAGCCCGAGCGTGACGAGGCAGACGTTGCCGGTCCGCTCGCCGTTGCCGAACAAGCAGCCTTCGATCCGGTCGGCGCCGGCCAGGTAGCCGAGTTCGGCGGCGGCGACCGCGGTGCCACGGTCGTTGTGCGGGTGCAGGGACAGGATGACGGCGTCGCGGTGGTCCAGGTGGCGGTGCATCCACTCGATGGAGTCGGCGTACACGTTGGGGGTGGCCATCTCCACGGTGGCCGGCAGGTTCACGATCACCGGCCGGTCGACGCTCGGTTCCCACACGTCGTTCACTGCGTTGCAGACCTCGGCGGCGTACTCCAGCTCGGTCCCGGTGAACGACTCCGGGGAGTACTCGAAGCGGACGTCGCAGGCGACGGTGTCGGCCAGCTTGCGGCACAGCCGGGCGCCGTTCACCGCGATGTCGGTGATGCCGTCGCGGTCCAGGCCGAAGACGACCCGGCGCTGCAGGGTGGAGGTGGAGTTGTAGAGGTGGACAATCGCGTTGCGAGCGCCGTCGACCGAGGCGAAGGTGCGCTCGATCAGCTCGTCACGGGCCTGGGTCAGCACCTGGATGGTCACGTCGTCGGGGACCAGATCCTCGACCACGAGCTGGCGGACGAAGTCGAAGTCGGTCTGGCTGGCGGCCGGGAAGCCGACCTCGATCTCCTTGTAGCCCATCCGCACCAGCAGCTCGAACATCCGCCGCTTGCGGTCGGGGGTCATCGGGTCGATCAAGGCCTGGTTGCCGTCGCGCAGGTCGACGGCGCACCAGCGCGGCGCGGCGGTGGCGACCTTGGTCGGCCACGTGCGGTCGGGCAGGTCGATCGGGGTGAAGGGGAGGTACTTGGCGATGGGCATGGGCGAGGTTTGCTGGCGGCTCATGAAGGGCTCCCGTACGGCGTCGAGCGGGCTCGACCAGCGGTGCGGCAAACCCGCGCCGAGGGAGCCGGTCTGTTACAGGCCCTCGGCGCGGCGCTGAAGGAGCAGGTCGCCGTACACGATGCGGCCGAGGCTACCGCACCCGCCGGCGGTCAGGCGACGCGTTGACCGACGGGCAGGTTTCCCGACGGCGTGCGCAACCGCCGCTCGGTGAGGATCAGCGCGCCGGCGGCCAGGATCAGCTGGATGCCCAGCCCGGTCGGCCACAGTGGCGGTCCGTCGAGGCCGGCGAGGCCGAGGCCGAGTTCGCCGGTGCCGAGCTCCCGCTCGGCTGCGGTGAGCCGGTAGATGCGCAGTTCGGCGCGCATGGCACCGAGCAGGTCGGACGGCGCCCGGGTCTCGACGACCTCGCCGTCGATCAATTCCACCCTGGCGGTCGGAGTAGCGGGGGCAGCATCGGCCAGCACGACGAACGGGTTGGGCGCCAGCATCCACCACACCCGCTCTGGCCGCTGCTCGGTGGTGGTGAACCCACCCGGGCCCGAGACCTCCTCCCCGGTGACTTGCAGGAGCAGGGCGAACAGCACGCCGGTGCCGACGGTGAGGAAGAAGACGAGGAGGTGGGACAGCACCCCCGACGTGGACGTTCGGGGCACCAGCGCGGAAAGCCCTAGGGAGACGGCGCAGATCACACCGATCAGCAACGCCATCACGGCGTACACCCCGAGCATCCGGCCGAAGGTCAGGCCGCCCTCGCCGAGGCACCACACGGCCAGCGGCAGGGTCACGAGCAG
>JACCSC010000458.1 GCA_013813215.1 Geodermatophilaceae bacterium
CGTCGGCCTCGCGCCGTCGACGCGCCCACCGACCGGCCGACAGCGCCGCGGCCCAGATCCGGGTGGGCGCACCTGTACCGGCGGTGTGCCGGCCCGTCGTCTCTTCCGACGGATCACGGTCGGAGGACCCGGACGAAGACCGGCCCTCGCCCTCACGCGGGGCTTCGGCGTCCGGTCCGTCCTGGCTCGCCGCGTCCCGGGGTCCGGAGATGGTCGGCCACACGTCGGTCACCGGGCCGTCGTACTCGTAGCGATCGGTGATGAACGACAGCCCGCCGGACTCACCGAGCGAGCCGGGCCGCCGGTGCGCGACGAGTTCGGCCACCAGCTCGGCTGCGGACTGCAGCCGGCCGTCCAACGCGGCCAGGGCGGCGTCGGCCAGGTCGGGGGCACTGGCGTTGGTGAGCTGCTGGTCGAGTTCGACCGGGTCGTCGGTGAGGGGCAGGAAGCCCGCCATGGTGGCGAACAGCAGTTCGCCGAGGGCGCGCAGGTCGCCGGCGAAGTCCGCCGCGGGCGCTGGGATCGCGGCGACGGTCACGCTGCCGGAGCGGGTCAGGATGATCCGCTCGGGCACCAGCCCCCCCACCGCCAGGCCCACCTGATGGGCCTGGGCCACGCCCTCGGCCACCCGGCGGATCGTCTCCCGCGCGTAGGCCTCGGGCAGCGGGCCGCCGGTCAACGCCTGGGCCAGGCTCTGCCCGTCGACCCACTCGCTGACGACGTACGCCCGGCGATCCTCGTCCACCGCGTCGTACACCATCGCCAGCGCGGGATGGGACAGCACGCCGGCGGCCAGCGCGCGATCGAGCAGGCCCCGGGCAGCCGGTCCGCCCGGTGCGTGGATGCGCAGCAGCACGTCACGCTGGAGCAGGTTGTCGCGGGCCCGCCACGTCGACAGCCGACCCGCCCCGGTGTCCTCGTCCGGTCCCGAACGGGTCAGGAGCCGGTAACGGCCCCCGATGACGACGCTGTCGGCGCCGGATTCCGGCGCGTCGGATCCCGGAGTGCGAGGCTCGGGGGCGCTGGGCGCGGCCGGACCGTCGGGTACGCCGCCCCGCGCGGGACGGTCGACCGGGCTACCGGGCTGCACGCCGTGCGCCTTTCCTCTCACTCGACCCCGGCGCCGGGGCGAGGGGAACTGCCTCGGCGCTGCTTCGCTGCCGACCGAACCGGGTCACCGGCGAGCCAGGCGCCGACGCACCGTCCCGGCGAACTCGCGGAACTCCGGCAACGGCACCGCCAGACACCCGGTTACGAAGACCACGGCGCCGCTCAGGCTACCCGCCACGACCGCGGCCAGACTGCCGAGCGCGCCGGGCGGCGGTAACGATTCGACCGCGCCGCCCACCAGCCAGGCCACCGCCCCGGCCGCGGCGCTGAGGACGGCCAGTACACCGACGGTCCGCAGCAGCCGGCCGGTCTCCAGCCGGCCCAGCCGGGCCCGCAACCACACCTCACCGACCACCGCGCCGACCACGAAGGACGCGCTGTTGGCCACGGCCAACCACAGCACGACATCCTCGGCGGGGACCAGCCCGGGCACGAGCAGGCACAGGGGCACGCGGACGGCGACCATCAGCAGGTTGATGAGCGTCGGGGTCCGGGCGTCCTTCATCGCGTAGAACACCCTCAGCTGCAGCAGGGTGATGGCGTAGGGCAGCAGGCCGAACGCCGAGGCGGCCAAGACGATGCCGACCTCCCGGGCCTGCGCCACGTCGACCTGCGCCCGGGCGAAGGCGACCACGGCGATGGCCGGCCCGAGCGCTACGAGCAGGGCGCTCACCGGCAGCAGGGCCAACGCGGACAGCCGGGCGCCGAGGGACAGGTCCGCGACCAGCGCGGGGGTGTCCGAGCGGGCCGCCGCCTGGCTCATCCGGGGCACCAGGGCGGTGAGCAGCGCGACGCCGGCGATCCCGTAGGGCAACTGGAAGAGCAGGCTGGCGTTGGCGTACACGCTGGAACCCACGCCGGAGGCCCGGCCGGCGTCGTTGGCCAGCGCCATGATCACGACGAACCCCACTTGGCTGACGGCGACGTACCCGAGTACCCACAGCCCGAGCCGGCCGGCCTCGGCCAGCCCGGCGTGCCGCCAGTCCCAGCGCCAGGCCCACCGCACACCCGCGCGGCGCAGCGACGGGAACAGGACCAGCGCCTGTACGACGATGCCGAGGGTCGTCCCGACGCCCAACAGCCAGACCAGGCCCGGCGTGATCGTGACCGGGGTCAGCGGCGAGCCGTCGTGCGCGGCGATGAACACGATGCCGGTGGCGATGACGACCAGGTTGTTGAGCACCGGCGCCCAGGCGGGCGGGCCGAACACCTGCCGGCTGTTCAGGATGGCGCCCAGCATCGCGCCCACGCCGTAGAAGACGATCTCGACCAGCAGGATCCGGGCCAGCAGATTGGCCAGCGCGACCTGCTCGGGGTCCTCCCGGATGCCGTAGGCGTAGGTCAACAGCGGCGCGATCAGGATCGCCAGCGCCGTCGCGACCACCAACCCGACCGTGAGCAGGCTGAGCAGCCGCTGGGTGTAGGCCAGCCCGTCGTCCTCGTCGCGTTCCCGCGCGTGCACGAGCAACGGGACGATCACGCTGGTCAGAACGCCGCCGAGGAGCAGTTCGTAGACGACGTTCGGCAGCGTGTTGGCCGTGTTGTAGGCGTCACCGACCAGGCCGAGACCGATCGCCGCGACCAGCACGACGGTGCGCGCGAAGCCGGTCAGCCGGGATACCGCCGTGGCCACGGCCATGGTGCCCGCGGCGCGCAGCAGCGTCGGCGTCGAGGCCCGGCTCACTGCCCGACCTCGACCGGCGGCGCCATCACCGGTGGGGTCTCAGGCGGGCGGCCGTAGCGGATCCGCCGGAAGGCACGACGGCCGATGAGCAGCACGAGCAACCCACCGGCAGCGATCGTGATCATCAGGGCCACGCCGCCGTACACGGTGCTACGCACGGTCAGGCGTACCGGCTCACCGAGGGTGCCGCCGGCCGGGGTGAAGATCGCCGACGTAACCCGGAACTCCCCCGGGCGCTCCACCGTGGCCGGCACCTCGATCAGCGTGCGGCTGACCGGGGCCAGCACCTGCGCGCCGACCTCGCCCGTGCTCAGGCCGGCTACCAGGCTGGCGTCGACGCTGATCCGGACCTGCACCGGCAGGGGCAGCTGGTTCTCCACGGTGAACACCAGCGAGGCGCGGGCCGAGGCGAGGCTGTAGGTGCCGTCGGAGGGCACGATCAGGAACACCTGCCGCCGTTGGATCTGCACCGCGTCGTCCGCGTCCGCGGCCCAGCGACGCAGGCCGGCGGCATCGGCGCGCCAGGCAGACGACGCGCCGGAGAACACCATCCGCTGCAGGGGGTCGGTCAGCCGGCGCGCGGTCTGCTGGTCCTCGTCGGTGTCCACCACGAGCATCGACTCGAAGTCGGAGATGGCGCGGACCGTGGAGCGGAGCGTCGACAACCCCGCGGCGTCGAGTTCGAGCCTGCTCGCCGCGTCGGGGTAGATCAGCGTCCCCCTTGCGACCGGTCGTGTGCGGTCGAGCCCGGCCACGTCCGTCGAGGCCAGCCAGGCCTCGGATTCGGTGGCGGCCAGCATCGGCGGGGCGTACGTCGCCCGCGGGTCGAAGCGGCGCGGCGGCACGACGAGCAACTCCTTGCCCACCGACGGCGACTCCGCGGTGATCATGGCCAGCTCGGCGAGGTAGCGCTGCACGGCCAGCCGGGGCCCGGTCGGCCAGCTGTCGGCGGCGGCCACGATCCGGTCCAGCGCGGAGTCGCTGACCAGGGCGTTCACCTCGCCGGCGGAGGACCGGATCGTCGAGACGGCGGAGGGGGTACGCCGAGGCGTGCCGTCCACCGCCGCCGGGCTCAGCACGTACGTCGTCTCGCCTGCCTCGTCGAAGGTGCCCAGCGCGGCTTCAGTGAGCAGTCCGTCGATCGGCCAGGCCAGGTTCGGTTCGGGTTCTCGGCCCAGGGCGTCGGCGACCACCGCCCGGCCGCGCTCGATCGCCGCATCGGCCGGGGCGGTCAGCCCGGCGCGGGTCAGGGAGACCACGTCGGCATCGGCGTACGGCAGCGCGAGCAGGGAGTGGCGGGCGGCCAGCGCGGTCAGCCGCTCCAGCCAGGCCCCCGCGGCCGCCCCGCCGCCGCCCACCACGCCGGTGACGGTGCGGTAGCCAACCACCATCGCCTGCAGGTCATCCAGCAGCAGCGGGTCGACGGCCAGCGTGAGCCGGGCGTCCGGTCGAGCCTCGGCCAGGGAGAGCAGACGCTCCAACCGGCCGCCCCCGGCGACCGAATCGGCCAGCTGATCGTCGAGGAACAGGCCGTCGGCGCCGCGGTGCGGCCGGTCGACGAGCGGCCACAGCCAGGCGACCGACGTGGGGGCGGCGGGCGGCGTGGCGAAGAACGGCAGCACGGTGTGCAACTCGCCGACCCGCTGCTCGACGTCCCCGTCAGGGGTGCCGTTGACGTTGACCAGCAGCGGGTAGACACCGGACTCGCTCAACCCGAGCTCCTCGGCCGTGGTGGCGTAGGAGAAGGCCACGCTGTCGCCGGCGTCGACGGCGTCGGCCAGATCGACGAACGGCGCGAAGCCGTCGACTGCCGGGGAGGCGTCGTCGTCGTTGTCGGCCAGTGCGTCGCGGCTGGTGAGTACCGAACCCCGCTGCAACCGGATCACCAGGCCCCGGATCGTGACGTCGGTGACGTTGATGACCGTCCCGGTGACGATGATCGGGGCCCCGGGGGTGACGGTGACCGGGTCGAGGGAGGTGACGGTGATCGTGACCGTGTCGGTGGCCGCCGCCGCCGGCGAGGCCGGTACGACGGCCAGCACGGCTACGGCGAGGGCCGCCGCGACGAGAAGCAGATGACCCGCCCGCCGCGTCCGGCCGCTCACGCCGGGCCGGACAGCAGCTCTGGGACGCGGTGGATGAGGCCGCGTTCGTCGGCGTACGAGAGCTTCTGCGACACCTCCGCCAGCGGTACCCAGGCGACCTCGCTGACCTCAGGGTCGGCGTCGCTCAGTTCGCGGGTCGAGGCCCGCAACAGGAAGTGGTGCACGGTCTTGTGCACCCGCTTGTCCTCGGTCACGAACCAGAAGTCGATGGTGCCCAGCCGGGCGACGATCGCCCCGGTGATGCCGGTCTCCTCGGCGACCTCACGGACCGCGGCCTGTTCGAGGCTCTCGCCCTGCTCCAGGTGCCCCTTCGGCAGCGACCAGAGCAGCCGGCCCCGGCGATCGTGCCGGCCGATCAGCGCGGCCACCTGGGGGTCGGCGTGGGCATCGACGACGAGCCCACCGGCCGAGGTCTCCTCGACCCGGCGCAGGCCGCGGGAGACCTTGGGGAGGGGCCTCGTGCGAGCCATGAGCCGAGGTTAGCGCGCAGCTGAGAGGTCCCCGGCCCGGCGCGATACTCGGCGGCGGCGGGTCGGACCCGCGTGACAGGCTGGCCGAATGCAGCAGGCTCCAGTCCGGTCGTGGCTGCCCGGCTTCCTCGCCCTCGCGGTGATCTGGGGCTCCAGTTTCCTGTTCATCAAGGTGGGGGTCGCAGAACTGCACCCCCTGTACGTCACGTTGGGCCGGGTGGCGATCGGCGCCCTCACGCTGCTGAGCGCGCTCGCGGTGACTCGGACTCCGCTGCCCCGTGACCTGCGGCTGTGGGCGCACCTGGCCGTCGTGGGCACCTTCGGGGTGGCCCTGCCGTTCACCCTCTTCGCTTACGGCGAGGAGCGGATCTCCTCCACCCTGGCCGGCATCTGGAGCGCCACGACACCGCTGGTCGTGCTGCCGCTGGCGGTGCTGGTGTTCCGGACCGAACCGATGACCCGGCGGCGGGTGGTCGGGCTGGTGCTGGGCTTCCTCGGCGTCCTGGTCATCCTGGGGGTCTGGCAGGGCGTGGGCGGGGGAGCGCTGACCGGGCAGCTCATGTGCCTGGGCGCGGCGGCGTGCTACGGCGTCGCCATCCCGTACTTCAAGCGCTTCGTGGCCGGCGGGGCGGAGTCCGGCGTGGCGATCTCGGCGGCCCAGGTGCTGACGGCCACGGCCGTGCTGGCGGTGGTCGCGCCGATCGTCGCCGGTAGGCCACCGGCGCCGAACGAGCTGTCCCTCGACGTGATCGGTGCGGTGCTCGCGCTCGGTGCGCTGGGCACCGGCATCGCCTTCGTCATCCACACCCGCAACATCCGGCTCGCGGGCGCCAGCACCGCGTCGATGGTGACGTACCTGATCCCGGTCGTGGCCACGCTCGCCGGCGTTCTGGTGCTGGACGAACGGCTGGCGTGGTACCAGCCCACCGGGGCCGCGATCGTGCTGGTCGGGGTGGCCGTCTCCCAGGGGATGCTCCGGTGGCCGGCCCGCCGTCCCGCGCGCGCCGAGCACCCGGTGGCGCCGTGCTGACCGATGGCGGCTGACTAGGCTGGCCCGCCGTGGGTACGGACGGGCCGCGGGCGGCTGCACAGCGGCGGCTGGTGACCGAGTTGCTCCGGCTCTCCCCCGTGTTGGCCGAGGTGGGCAGCCGGTTCGCCGCCTCCGGGCACGACCTGCACCTGGTCGGCGGATCGGTGCGCGATGCCTTGGCTGGCCGGCCCTCCGAGGACCTCGACCTCACTACCGACGCCCGGCCCGAGCGCGTCCTGGAACTGGTCGCCGGGCACACCACGTGGACTACCGGGATCGACTTCGGCACCATCGGGGTGCAGTACGGCGAGCACCGGCTGGAGATCACGACGTACCGGGCCGACCGGTACGACCGGGTCAGCCGCAAGCCGGCCGTCGTGTACGGTGACTCCCTGGCCGACGACCTGTCCCGGCGCGACTTCACCATCAACGCGATGGCCTTCTCCCTGCACGACCACGTCTTCACCGACCCCTTCGACGGGCTGACCGACCTGCTGGCCCGCCGGCTGCGTACGCCGGGCGCCCCCGAGGAGTCCTTCGCCGACGACCCGCTGCGCATGCTCCGGGCGGCCCGCTTCATCTCCACGCTGGGGGTAGCGCCGACCCCCGAGCTGGTCGAGGCGATCCGCGGAATGAGCGGGGAGCTGGCCCGGGTGTCGATGGAACGGGTCCAGGCCGAGCTGTCCAAGCTGCTGCTGGGCGAGCGACCCCGGCCGGGCCTGGAGTTCGTCGTCGACACCGGCCTGGCCGACGTCGTCCTACCCGAACTGCCCGCGCTGCGGCTGGAGATCGACGAGCACCACCAGCACAAGGACGTCTACGCCCACTCGCTGACCGTGCTCGACCAGGCGATCGCGCTGGAGACCGACGGGCCGGACCTGGTCCTGCGGCTGGCAGCGCTGCTGCACGACATCGGCAAGCCGGCTACCCGGCGGCACGAGCCGCACGGGCGGGTCAGCTTCCACCACCACGAGGTGGTCGGTGCCCGGCTCGTCCGGGACCGGCTGCGCGCCCTGCGCTACCCGGGGGACGTGGTGCGTGATGTCGCGCAGCTGACGTTCCTGCACCTGCGCTTCCACGGCTACGGCCGCGGCGAGTGGACCGACTCCGCCGTACGCCGGTACGCCGTGGACGCCGGCCCCCTGCTGGACCGATTGCACAAGCTGGTCCGCTCGGACTGCACCACCCGCAACGTGCGGCGGGCCCGGGCGCTGTCGGCGTCCTACTACGCCCTGGAGGAGCGGATCGCCGCCCTGCGCGAGCGAGAGGACCTGGCCGCGATCCGGCCCGACCTCGACGGCAACGAGATCATGAAGCTGCTCGGCATCCCGCCGGGTCGCGCGGTCGGCGACGCGTGGCAGTTCCTCAAGGAGCTGCGCCTGCAGCGCGGGCCGCTGGCCCGCGAGGAGGCAGAGGCCGAACTGCTGCGCTGGGCCGCCGAGCACCTACCGCCCGACAGGCCTTCATGATCACGGGGTTGTGCCGGTCCTGACCGGCGGAGTCCCGAGATCATCGGGAGTGCGGGCGTACGCCGCCGCCGCGAGGCTGTACCCCACCGCCACGACGACCAGCATCGGGTAGCTCTTGCCGGTGATCGGCAGGGTCAGCGCCGCGACCACTGCGGCCACCACGAAGGCGACGTTGAACAGCGTGTCGTAGACGCTGAAGACCCGGCCGCGGAAGCCGTCCCCCACCCGGCGCTGCAGGATGGCGTCCACGCAGATCTTGACCCCCTGCCCGGCGAAACCGAGCAGCGCTGCCCCGACCACGGTCGCCGCCGGGCGGAACGGCAGCCCGAACGCCAGCTGACTCAGCGCCGCACCGGCCAGCAGCGCGACGATCCACCGCCGGGTACCCCACGCCCGCACCGCCCGCGGGGTCACGACCGCCGCGGTGAGTGCCCCGGCCGACGCCGCCACCAGGACCTGGGTCAGCCCGGCCAGGCCGGCCGGGAACAGCGTGGATCCGTCGAAGTAGTAGCGGTAGAGCAGCACGGTGGCCACCGTGGCCAGGCCGAAGACGAACCGGTGGGTGCCGATCACCAGCAGCGCGGCACGGACCGCCGGGTCCCGGCGGATGTGCCGTACGCCGGCGCGCAGGCCGGCCAGGATGTGCCCCGCGCTCGGCCGGTTCTGCACCTCGGCCTCGTCCGGGCCCAGTCGTGGGCGGCCGAAGCCCGCGGCCAGCAGGGCGGCCAGCAGGTACCCGACCGTGGCGCTGACCGCGATCCCGCCGTACCGTGCATCACCGCTTCCGGCGAGCGCCCCGACACCGACGCCGCAGGCCCCGCCGAGGACGGCCGCGACGGTTCCGGCGGTCGTGGTCAGCGCGTTGGCCGGTACGAGCTGGTCCGCCGGCGTCACCCGCGGCAGGGCCGCGGACAGCGTGGACAGCACGAACCGCGACACCGAGACCACGACCAGCGCGGCGGCGTACAGGGCGGTGCCCCCGATGCCGGTCCAGATCAACGCGGCGACGCCGCCGACGAGGACGGCGCGGGCCAGGTTGGCCAGCACCAGGACCCGCTGCCGGCTCCAGCGGTCCAGCAGGACGCCGGCGAACGGTCCGAGCAGCGAGTACGGCAGCAACAGGACAGCGAACCCGGCGGCGATGTCGGCCGGAGTGGCCGCCCGCTCGGGATTGAAGAGCACGGCCCCGGCGAGGCTGGCCTGGAACACCCCGTCGGAGAACTGCCCGGACAGGCGCACCCCGAGCAGCCGCCGGAAGTCGCCCCCGGACAACAGACCGCGCGGACCGGCGGCCGTCGCGGGAAAGGCGGGCACGGGGCGAGGGTACGACGAGGTGGCGGCTGCCCTGCGCGCCTGTGGTGGCGGCCCTGCGCGCCTCGGCGGCGGCCCGCCGTCCGGGCAGTTCCCGCGCGGGCCCCGGTCGGGCACAGTGAGGGCATGCTTCCCGTGCGCGGCGGCGTACTCCTGGTGGCCCTCCCCGCCCTCACCGATCCGAACTTCGACCGGACGGTCGTGTACGTCGTCGACCACGGGACGCACGGGACGCTCGGGGTCGTCCTGAACCGGCCCAGCCAGACCGACCTGCTCGAAGTGCTGCCGGGCTGGTGGTCCCTGGCCGCCGCACCGCGGACGTTCCACGTCGGCGGGCCGTGCGAGCGCGACACCGCGCTGTGCCTCGGCGTGGGCCATCCGCCCGCGGACCTGCCTGGCTTGCGGCCGGTCGCCGCCGCCGTGCACCTGGTGGACCTGGAGGCCGATCCGGCGATCACCGGCGCCGGGCTGGAACAGCTGCGGGTCTTCGCCGGCTACGCGGGCTGGGGACCTGGGCAGTTGGACGCCGAGATCGCGGCGCAGGCCTGGGCGGTCGTCGCGAGCGATCCGGCCGATGTGGTCGGCGAGTCGGGGGTGCCCCTGTGGCGGGCCGTCCTGCGCCGGCAGGGGGGCACGCTCGCCCTGCTCTCGGCCTGGACCGAGGACCCCAGCCTGAACTGAGCGCTACAGGTAGCGCTCGGGGTCGAAGCTGGCCAGCGGGATGATCCGCACCCGCGGCAGTACCGAGGTGAAGGCGCCGATCTCGTCCTCCAGGTCGAAGATCTGCAGCCCGCTCGCGATCAGGTGCGTGAACTGCGAGCTGATGAACTCGCGGAACCCGACCAGGGCCACCCGCCGGCCCGCGGTGAGCAAGTGCTCGATGTGGGGTAGGAAGTCGCCGTCGTGGCTGAGCAGGACGACGTCGCCCTCGCGCTTGGCGATTGCCTCCAGCGTGCGCTGGATGCCGATGTCGACCACCTTCTCGCCGGTCTCGCCGGCCAGCGGGATCGGCTGGTAGTTCATCGCGATCAACGCCTGGACGAAGCCCATCGGCATCTGCCCGGAGCTGGCGTTGAGGAAGAACAGCCCCCGCACGGGCTGCTCCCAGGTGCGGCTCAGGAACTCGCGGACCCGGTCCCAGCGCGGCCGCTCCTCGGCCAGCGGGCGCCGGTTGAGCACGCTCATCCCGAGCGTCGCGTCGATGTTCTCGCCGTCCACGAGCAGGTAGGTCTGTCGTTCCCCCTGCCGGTCGGGGTGCTGGTCGCTGGCCACCGGGTCACCCTAGGCGCCGGTGTCCGGCGCGTCGGAGGCGACAGTCGGGCCGGCGCCGGGTAGAACGGAAGTGCGGGGGCGGCCCGGGGAAGGGGCCGTCCCCGCCTCCATCACATTCCCCAGGGTGCTTCGCCCCCCGGACCCCCCGCCTAAAGAGGGCTCCGCCCCCCTAGCACCCCCCGCCGAGGGCTGCGCCCCCGGATGCTGCGCTTGCGTTTCGCTCAAAAACCGAACTGGACCGCGACGTCCGGGTACGCCGATGCGTCGGCGACCTGCGCCTCCGGCGGGAACTCGATGTCCTTCGTCCCGTGTCCGCTCAGGGTGATCGTGACCGGGAAGTCACCGCCCGGAGGCGGTGAGACGAACTGGTGCAGGAGCCGGTCCCGGGCGCCGATGCTGATGGTCCCCGTACCCGATCCGGTGGTGAACGTGCTGATCAGGGTGTTGTCGATCCGGCCGTTGCCCTGCCACTTGTAGCCGGCGGCGATCAGGTTGTCCGGGTCGTCCGGGACGTCGGCCGCGAGGCGCTGGATCATGCCGACGACGTTGTCGATCAGCCGACGGCTCTGGTCGAGGTCGAGGCGCAGGTAGAGCGCCTCGGGGCGGCCGGCGTCCTCCATCGCCGCGGCGAAGCCGGGCAGGTTGCCGATCAGGATCCGGTCGGCGGTGAAGTAGACGGTGCGGGTCTCCTCCGGCTGGCCGTCGCTGTACGTCGTCACCGCGTCCAGCGTGCCCTCGGAGGTGGTGAAGTCCACCGTGCCGGTCAGCTCCAGCACCGCGTCCGGGGAGTACGGCGCGCTGACCGTGACCTCCGCCCCGCCGGCCCCGTAG
>JACCSC010000481.1 GCA_013813215.1 Geodermatophilaceae bacterium
CGCCTGGTTCCCTACCTCGACGTCTCGCCCGAGGCGCGTTACCCGGTGCTCGGCGCCCTGTACCACCCACCGGGCGGGACGATCCGGCACGACGCCGTCAACTGGGGCTACGCACGAGCCGCCGAGCACCTGGGCGTGCACATCCACCAGTACACCGAGGTCACCGCCGTTCACATCGAGTCCGACCGGGTGACCGGGGTGTCGACCAACCGCGGCGACATCTCCGCCCCCGTCGTCGTGAACTGCACCGCCGGCTGGGCGAGCACGGTGTGCGACCTCGCCGGCGTACGGCTGCCCCTCATCACCCACCCGCTGCAGGCGGCCGTCACCGAGCCGGTCAAGGTGTTCCTCAAGGCCGTCGTCGTGTCGGGCAGCCTGCACGTGTACGTCAGCCAGACCGACCGCGGCGAGCTGGTCTTCGGGGCCAGCGTCGACCCCTACCCGTCGTACTCCATGCGGGGATCGTTGGAGTTCACCGAGGAGCTGGCCGGGCACGTGCTCGAGTTGATGCCCTCAATCGCCAAGCTGCGGGTGTTGCGTCAGTGGGCGGGACTGTGCGACATGACGCCTGACTACTCCCCGATCATGGGCGTGACACCGGTCGACGGCTTCCTCGTGGACGTCGGCTGGGGTACCTACGGGTACAAGGCCGGACCGGTGGCCGGCGAAGCGATGGCCGAGCTCGTCGCGACCGGGAAGACGCCGGAGATCATCAGCGCCTTCGACCTCGCCCGCTTCGCCGAGGGACGGCTCGTGGGTGAGAAGGGCGCGGCGGCTGTCGGTCACTGATGGTCCTCCCGCCCACCGCAGAGCCCGTTGCCCATCCGCCCCGACCGAGGAGAGCCGCCCGGTGATCCGCATCCCCTGCCCCCACTGCAGTGCCCGGAACTCCGCGGAGTTCCGGCACGTCGGCGAGTCGGCCACTCGGCCGGACCCGTCGCCGGTGAGTCGATGGCCGAACTCGTCGCGACCGGCAAGACACCGGAGATCATCAGCGCCTTTGATCTCGCCCGCTTCGCCGAAGGTCGGCTGGTGGGGGAGAAGGGCGCGGCGGCAGTCGGCCACTGACCGCCGCCCTCGTACCGCAGGCCTCGTTGCCCATCCGCTCAGACCCCAGGAGAACAGCCCGGTGATCGTCATCCCCTGCCCCCACTGCAGCGTGCGCAACGCCTCGGAGTTCCGGCACGTCGGCGAGGCGGGCTCGCGTCCGGACCCCGCGACGGTGACCCCGGAGCAGTGGCGGGCCTACCTGTACGAGCGGTCCAACCCGGCCGGCTGGACCACCGAGACGTGGTTCCACACGGTGGGTTGCCGCCGGTACATCACGGTGGAACGCCACACCGTCACCAACGAGATCCGGGCCGCTCGGCCGGCCGGCCGCGACGGCCGCGGCGGCCGCGAGCCGGCCGAGGTGCTGTCCACACGCGCCGACTCCGGCAGCCCCGATGCCGGAGGGCAGGCCTGATGGCTACCACGCCGGTCTCACGGCGGCTGCCGGCGCAGGCCGGTGAGCTGATCGACCGCAGCCGCCCGTTGGCCTTCCGGTGGGACGGCCGCCGCTACGTGGGTCTCGAGGGGGACACCATCGTGTCGGCGTTGCTGGCCAACGGCGTGGACGTCTTCTCCCGCAGCTTCAAGTACTCCCGGCCGCGCGGCGTGCTGACCGGGAGCTTCGTCGACCCGGGCTGCACCGTGCAGGTCGGCGACGAGCCCAATGTGCGGGGCGCTCACCGTCGCCTCGAGGCAGGCATGGACGTGCGGCCCCAGAACGTGTGGCCCTCCCTGCGGTTCGACGTGAAGTCCGCCAACCGGCTCGTCGGGCGGTTCCTGACCGCGGGGTTCTACTACAAGACCTTCATCAAGCCGCAGCGGCTGTGGCCGGCGTACCAGCAGGTCCTCTCCCGCTTCGCCTCCGGTGGCGTGACGTCCGAGCAGAACGTGCACGGCTACTACGACAAGCGCTACGTGCACGTTGACGTCGTGGTCGCCGGGGCCGGGCCGGCCGGGATGTCGGCCGCCCTGGCCGCCGCCGACACCGGTGCGAGCGTCTTGCTGGTGGAAGAGGAGTACGAGCTCGGCGGGCATCTGCGCTACAGCGGCGAGCAGAGCCTGTCGACGCTGTCGGACCTGCGCGCCCAGGTGGCGGCCCGGCCGTCGATCGAGGTGATGACCGACGCGGTGGTGACCGGACGGTACGACGACAACTGGGTAGCCGTGCTGCAGCGCCACATCGGCGGCGCGGTCGAGCGGCTGGTCAAGGTCCGGGCCGGAGTCCTCGTCGCGGCCCCCGGCCTGATCGAGCGGCCATACGTGTTCGACGGCAACGACCTGCCCGGCGTCATGCTGTCCACCGCGGTGCGCCGGCTGATCAACCTGTACGCCGTCGAGCCGGGGGAGCGGGCGGTGGTCCTCACCGCCAACGGCGACGGCGACGCCGCCGTCGCGGACCTCACCCGGGTGGGGGTGGACGTCGTGGGCGTGGTGGACGGCCGCGCCGGGGAGACGATCCGTCGGGCGACGGGCCGCGGGCGGTTGCAGGCCGTCGAACTCGAGGACGGCACCGTCCTGCCGGCCGACCTGCTCGTTACGGCCACCGGCTGGACCGCACCCACGTCGCTGCTGAACATGGCCGGCGACCGGCCGGTCTGGAATGTGACCGCCGCGCGCTTCGTCCCGAGCGGCACCGACCTGCCGTCGACTGTCCTGGCGACCGGCGGGGTCGTCGGTGACGGCGGCCCGGAGGACCTGATGGCCCACGGGCGCGCGGTGGGCACGCTGGCCGGCGAGCGGGCGCAAGGGCGGGCCGGCGGCACCGTCCCGACCTTGCCCTGCGCGCCGCACCCGGCGATGTTCCGGGCGTCGACCCACGGGTTCGTCGACTTCTCCGAGGACGTCTCCAGCAAGGAGGTCGTGGCCGCCGCCAAGGAGGGCTACGACTCCAGCGAGCTGGTCAAGCGCTTCACCACGGCGACGATGGGCCCGTCGCAGGGCAAGCTGGAGACGATCAACACCATCGCCGTTCTCTCGGAGGCGACGGGCCGCGCGATCGAGGACCTGGGCACGACGGTGTGGCGCCCGCCGTACGCACCGATCAGCCTCGGCGCCCTGGCCGGGCGGGTCTTCGAGCCCACCCGGGTCTCGCCGATGCAGGGCTGGCACGAGCAGCACGGTGCGGTCCCACTGTTGGCCGGTCAGTGGATCCGACCCGACCACTACGGCGACGCGGCGCGGGAGGCGCGCAACGTGCGGGAGAACGTCGGCATCATCGACGTCACTCCCTTGGGCAAGCTGGAGCTGAACGGCCCCGACGTACCGCAGCTGCTCAACCTGGTGTACGTCAACAAGTGGTCCAAGCTCGCCGTTGGCTCCGTGCGGTACGGGGTGATGTGCGCGGAGGACGGGGTCGTCATGGACGACGGCGTCACCGGCCGGCTGGCGGACGACCGCTACCTCATGTCCACGACCTCCTCCGGTGCGGCCACGGTCTGGGAGTGGTTGGAGAACTGGCTGCAGACCGCCCACCCCGACTGGCAGGTGCACGTCACACCGGTCACCACCGCCTACGCGAGCATCAATGTCGCCGGGCCGAAGTCCCGCGAGCTGATGCAGCGGGTGGTCGAGGGCAGGGACCTGTCGACCGAGGCGTTCGGCTACATGCAGGTGCGGGAAGGTCGGATCGCCGGTGTCGCGGACTGCGTGTTGTGGCGAATCGGCTTCACCGGCGAGCTGTCCTACGAGCTGCACGTGCCGGCGTCGTACGGGCTGCACGTCTGGGAGGAACTGCTCGAGGCGGGTGACGACCTCGGCATCCGGGCCTTCGGCGTGGAAGCGCAGCGGATCCTGCGGCTGGAGAAGGGACACCTGATCGTGGCGCAGGACACCGACGGCCTCACCCGCGCGCACAGCGCGGGGCTCGGCGGCATAGTGAAACTGGACAAGGACGACTTCGCCGGGAAACCGGAACTGGCCTGGCACGAGAGATTCGCCCTGGCCACCGCGCCGCGCCTGGTGGCCCTGCAGCCCGTCGATCCCACCGCGGTCCCGCCGGAGGCCAGCCAGATCGTCACCCCGGAGGGCGACATCCTCGGCCGGATCACCTCCAGCCGGATGTCGCCGGCCCTGGGCCACGGAGTCTGTCTGGCACAGGTCGACCCGGCCGTCTCCGCAGCCGGCACCGTCGTGACCATCAGACTCCCCGGCGGCGGCGACATCGCGGCCACCGTCCAGGAGGACCTGGCCTTCGTCGACCCGGAGGGGGTGCGGCTGCGTGCCTGAGACCCGTGTCCGTGAGGGTGGACCCCCGGTGGCCCGCAGCCCCATCACCGTCTCCGGCCCGCGGTCCGTCGTCCACGGCTGGGAGGTCAGCACCCGGCGCAGCGCGGCCGCCCTCCGCCTGTCCGACGCCAGCCCGCTGGCCAAGGTGTCGGTCCGGGCCGACGCCGACGGTGCGCTGGCCGATGCCTTGGGCGTCCGCTTCCGCGGCAGCCGCCGCGAGGACGGGGTTCTGGTCATCGGCAGCGGGCCGGGAGAGTGGTTGCTCGTCGGCCGCGTGGGGATGGCTCCGGAGATCGCGGAGAAGGTGCGCGGCCAGGGCGAGGGCGAATTCGCGACGATCGTCGATCTGACGCACGGGCGGGCCCTGATGCGTCTGAGCGGACGTGACGCCGCCCGGACGCTGGCCAAGGTGTGTGCCGTCGACCTGTCCGATGACCTCACCCCGGACGGCGCGGCGTTCCGGACCTCGGTGGCGAAGGTGGCCACCGACGTGGTGCGCGACGACGCGGGAGGAGGGGCCGGTGAGTCGTCCTATCTCCTGCACTGCGAGCGGTCCTCCGGGCAGTACCTGTTCGACTGCCTGCTCGACGCCGGCATGGAGTTCGGTGTCGAGCCGGCGGGACCGCATCTCAACCAGGACGAGCCAGCACGATGATCTCCGGGCTGGTCGCGGCGGCAAAACGATCGCCGAGCGGGGCTCGATTCGTTCCCGAACGCCGGACACGGCGAGTGCGGCACGAGCGTGCTGGCGGCCGCAGCGCCGCTCACCGGGGTCGTCTCTTTACTCGAAACCCGGCTGAGGCTGCTACCGAAATGCTCACGAACCCCGCAGCACCTGGAGGTCAAAGGCGACACGAGACGGCAGGGTGGATCTGCGAATATGCTGCTCAGCGGCATAGTGCGGTCCGAGACAGCCGGCCGCGACACGCCCGGGTGCTGACTGGGGGTCAAGGGGTCGCAGGTTCAAATCCTGTCGTCCCGACAGAGAAGCAGCAGGTCAGCTGCCGGCGCCTTCGGCGAAGACGCGCCGGGGCGCTGTCGCTGGCCACGACCATGGGGACGGCGAAGGGCGAGACCCGGGCGCGCCCTTGGTGAGGAGGACCGCGGCCTGGGCCTCCCGCCTGTAAGTTCCGCCGATCCCGGTCCCAGGATGACGCCGCACCGCTCTAGGCGTACGACGAGGCGTGTCCCCCCGACTCGGCCTTCGGCGCGAGCGCGCGGCCGTGGCAACGGCGCTCATGGGCCTGGTCCTGCGGACCGGCCGGTGCCGGCCGCGGTCTGACCGGACGCCCAGGAGCAGGGCCCTGCCGCCGGGTCAGCCGGCCAGCACAGCGACCCGCTCGCGCTCCCCCTCAAGTTGGGTTGGGCGGCTCGGCGGGGGGATCCAGAAATCTTTGAGGCGTCATGCCGCGCGAGCCACCACGACGATCTCGGGGCTGCCGGCCGTCACCGGGCCGCGGTCCCAATCACCGAACCAGCCCTCGATCGTGAAC
>JACCSC010000498.1 GCA_013813215.1 Geodermatophilaceae bacterium
CCAGGCCGAGGATCTCGGTGCGCAGATCCTCGCGGCGATCGGACCACCGCAGCCCACCGCGAGCCACCGCGCCGAAGCGCAGGTGCACGCCCTCCAGCCGCGGGGAGTAGACCCAGATCTCCCGGAAGGGGCGGGGTTCGGGCAGCTCGGCTAGCGCGTGCGGGTCGAGCTTGACCGACAGGTAGGCGTGCGGCTGGTCCTGCTCGGTGATCTGGAAGTAGTTGGTCCGCAGCGTCGCGCTGATGCTGGCCAGCAGCGCGGACAGGATGCGGTCCTCGTCCAGGCTCGCCACGTCGGCCAGCGCCATCCTGATCTGCTCGGTGACGGCCGAACAGCTCGCCGCGCGCTCGGAGTCGTCGGCCGCGGCGCCCGGGATGAACCGCGCCTCGAACAGCGCCACCAGCGACCGCGCGATGTCGACGTGCCCGGCCAGGCACGCCTCGACGTACCCCAGGCTGAACGTCAACCCGCCCTGCCGCAGGTACCGCACATAGGCCCGGAGGACCGCCACCTCACGCCAGCTGAGCCCGCCGGTCAGGACGAGCGCGTTGAGCCCGTCGTCCTCTGCGCGCCCGCGCCAGACCGCCGCGAATGCGTCCTGGAAGCGTTGCGCCAGTTCGGGATCGGTCGAGCTGACCGCCACCCTTCGGCGTAGCCCGAAGTCGTAGATCCAGGCCGGGGCGCAGTCGGGTCGGCGCACGTCGTACGGCCGCTCGTCGACGACGTTGACGCCCATGTGCTGCAGCACCGGCAGCACATCGGACAGCAGCAGCGGCTCGCCGACCCGGAAGATCTTGAACCGCACCTCCCCCGCCTCCGCGTCCTCGGGCACGTAGAGCTGCAGCGCCAACTCGTCGCCGGACAGGGACTCCAGCCGCGCGAGGTCGTCGACGGCGAACTCGGCCGGGAAATCGGCCTTGTAGCCCTCGGAGAAGGCCGACTCGTAGCGGACGGCGAGGTTCGAGGCCCGATCCACGCCGTAGCGCCGCTTCAGGGCGTCGGCCAGGTCGTCCCCCCACGAGCGGGCCGCCCGGGCCAGCCGGTCCTGTAGCTCATCGACGTCGACGTCGGGCGGCGCGCCCTCCTTGGGCACGCGGATCACGAAGCTGAGCCGAGCCAGCACCGATTCCGTGCTGCGGGCGGTGTACTCGACGCTGATGCCCTGCAGGGCCTCGACCAGGATCTCCTGCAGCCGCAGCCGGACGGCGGTGGTGTAGCGGTCGCGCGGCAGGTAGACCAGCGCCGAGTAGAAGCGGCCGTAGGGGTCGCGGCGCAGGAAGAGCCTGGTCTGCCGGCGCTCGCGCAGGTGCAGGACCGCCATGACGACCGGCAGCAGTTCCTCCGCGTCGACCTGGAACAGCTCGTCGCGGGGATAGGTCTCCAAGATGTCGAGGAGGTCCTTGCCGCTGTGGCTGCTCTTGGGCAGGTGCGCGCGCTCCAGCACCTCGGCGACCTTGCGCCGCAGTACCGGCACCGAGGTGACACTCTCGGTGTAGGCCGCGGAACTGAACAGTCCCAGGAAGCGCCGTTCGCCCACCACCTCGCCGTCGGGCCCGAAGGACTTGATGCCTACGTAGTCCAGGTAGACCGAGCGGTGCACAGACGATCGGGAGTCGGCCTTGGTCAGCACCAGCACGGTGCGCTCCCGAGCGCGGGCGCGGGCCGCCGGCGGCAGGAGCCGGACGGCGTTGGTCATGTCGGAGTCCGAGCGCAGGATCCCGAGGCCGCTGGAGGGCACGGCGCGCAACCCGTCCTCGCCGTCGTCGTGCTCCAGGTGGTACTCGCGGTAGCCGAGGAACGTGAAGTGGTCGTCGGCCAGCCAGCGCAACAGCTCGGCGGCCTCGGCGGCCTCCTCGGCCGGCAGGTCGGCCGTGCTGGTCTCCAGGTCCCGGGCCACCCGAACGGCGGCGGCGCGCATCTTGCCCCAGTCCTCGACCGCCTCGCGGACGTCGTTGAGGACCCGGCGCAGCTCACCCTCGATGTGCCGCAGGACACCAGGGTCGGACTCGCGGTCGATCTCGACGTGCATCCACGACTCGACGACGCCGTCCTCGGGGCAGCGGCCCGGATCCGCGGTGTCACACACCTCGCGCAGCGCGCCGGTGACGTCACGGCGGACCACCAGGACCGGGTGTACGACGACGTGCAGCTGCCGGTCCAGGCGGCTGAGCTCCGCGGTCACCGAATCGACGAGGAAGGGCATGTCGGCGCTGACCACCTGGACCACCGTGCGGGTCCCCAGCGCCTGGTCGCCGTCGTCGGACAGCGACCCCGCCCGGACGACGGCGGTCCCCTGGGCTCGGTTCTGGGCCAGTTCGTAGTGCGCCAGGGCGACGTCGGCAAGTTCGCGCGGCGAGCGGGCGAGCACGTCCTCGAAAGGGGCCTGCCAGTAGTAGCGACGCAGAAAGGCGTGCAGATCTTCCGGTCGCGGCCGGTCGCCGGCGGCGGCGGCGGCTTCCTTCGCGGTCTCCGTCAGCTGGGCGGCCTTGGCCCGGTAGTCGTCCTCGAGCCTGGTCAGGTCGCTGGCTGGCTCGGCCACCACCGTGGTCGCCTCCTGTGCTGGCATCACCCGCACCACGCCGTACGGGTCACGCCGAATCTATCGCCTCCAGGCCGTGCCGGCCCGACGGGCTGGGGGACGATGCGCAGGTGCCGGTTGAGCTTTCCTTTCACGTCCTCGGACCGCCGACAGTTCACGTCGGCGACAGTGGCGTGCTGCTGGGGCCTCCGCTGCGGCAGGCGTTGCTGGCACTACTGCTTGCACATCCGGATGTCCCGGTGTCCGTCGATCAGTTGACTGCGGAACTCTGGGGCGGACACCCGCCACCGTCAGCTCGCGCAGATCCACAACCACATTTCGGCGCTGCGCAAGGCGTTCGGCGGTGAGGCGGCGGCGCTGCTGCGTTCGCAGCGTCCCGGCTACCGGCTCGCCGCCATGCCGGAACGACGCGACGATGCGGCGTTCCGTCGGGATCTGGAGCAAGGCCGCGCCCTGCGCGCGGCAGGTGACATCGAGGCGGCGACAGTGTCGTTGAGCCGGGCCCTCGGACGATGGCGCGGTCCGGCTTACGACGGCGTCGACCAGCCCTCGGTGCGGCAGGCGGCGGTCGAGCTGGACGAACTCCGGCTGGACACCGTCGAGGAGTGGGCCGAGGCGGCGCTGGCCGTCGGGGTATCGGCAGACGTCGCCGAGACACTGGCCCCCGAGGTGGTCCGCCATCCGCTGCGGGAGAGGCTGCGCGGCCTGCTGATGAAAGCCCTGCACGACACCGGCCGCCGGGCGGACGCGCTGCGGGTCTTCCGCGAAGGGCGCGCGCTGATGGCTGAGGAACTCGGCGTGGAGCCGGGCGCACCCCTGCAGGCCCTGCACCAGGAACTGCTCGGCGACGACTGGCCGCCGCGCAGCCGGCCGACGCCCGTGCCCGTGCAGCTGCCGGCGGATCTGGCCGACTTCACCGGGCGGACGAGGGCCTGCGCGCGCTCGCCGGCGGCACGGCGCTATGCCTGTGCGGCCCCGCCGGCATCGGCAAGACGGCGCTGGCCGTTCACCTGGCGCACCGCGTCGAGCAGCTCTTTCCCGATGGACGCATCCTCGCCCGGTTGAACGACGGTCCGCGAGCGGCCGGCCGGGCTATGGGGGGCTGCCTGCGGGCGCTCGGCGTCAGCGACGCCGCGATGCCCGACGAGCTGGAGGAACGGTCAGTGCTGCTGCGCGAGCGGCTGGCCGGTCGCGCTGTGCTTGTCGTCCTCGACGGCGCCGGCAGCGCGGAGCAGGTGCGTCCGTTCCTGCCCGATGCCGGCCGGGCCGCTTTGGTCGTCACCAGCCGGCAGCGGCTGGACAGCATCGACGGCCTCGTGCACCTGGAGCTGACCTTGCTGGCGGAGCCGGATGCTGTGCTCCTGCTCGAGAAGGTGGTCGGCGCGGAACGCATCCGAGCCGAGCCCGGCGCCTGCGCGGACCTCGTCCGATACTGCGACGGCCTGCCGCTGGCCCTGCGGATCGCCGCGGCCCGTCTGGCCGCCCGGCCGAGCTGGACGGTCGCCGATCTCGGGTCGAGGCTCTCGGAGGAGCGCAGCAGGCTGGACTAGTTGCAGATCGGCGATCGGGCCGTGCGCACGGCGTTCAGCGCCACCTGCGCGCTGCTGGCCGCCGCCGAACGCACTCTGTTCCGGCGGCTCGGCGCCCTTCCCGTCCGGGAGTTCCCGGCCTGGGTCGCGGCGGCGCTGCTGAACGTGGACAGCGACGAGGGAGCGCTGGTTCTCGACCGGCTCGCCGAGGTGCATCTCGTCGAACCCGCCGGGCGGGACACCGGCGGTCCGCGCTGGCGCATGCACGAGTTGCTCCGGCTCTTCGCCCGGGAGCTCGCCGACGCTGAGGACACGCCAGCCGAACTCGGGTCGGCCCGGACCCGCGCGTACGACGGCTGGCTGGCGCTGGCCCAGCGGGCCGGTGACGCGCAACCGGGCCGGAT
>JACCSC010000503.1 GCA_013813215.1 Geodermatophilaceae bacterium
GGGCGCCGTACCGAACACCTCGTCACCGGGCTGGAAGTCCGTCACGTCCTTGCCGACGGCGTCGACCCGCCCCGCCACGTCGGATCCGACCGCCGCGTTCTTCGGCGTGCGCAACCCTCCGGTCATCACCCGCATGAAGTACGGACCCGTCGCCCGGTACCAGTCGGCCGGGTTGACGGCGGAGGCGTGCACCCGCAGCAGCACCCGATCGTCTCCGACGACCGGTCGGGGGAGTCGGTCCTGCGGACCCTGCGGGAAGCGGGCTCTCACCGGAGTTGACCCATCACGCGTACCACGCCGTCGAGAGCCACATCACGGGGTTCACACTGTGGCAGGTCAGCATGCCGTTCGAGACCCAGGAGGAGCTGGCCGACATCGCCGGGAGCGCCTTGCGTGACATCCCGGTCGACCGGTACCCCTACGTCGTCGAGCACGCGCGCCAGCACATCGCCCCGTCCGGGGGCGACGGTAGGAGCGAGTTCGAGTTCGGGCTCGACCTGGTGCTCGATGGCCTCCAGCGCCTCCGCGAGGCGGAGTGACGCGGTCAGCCCCCGAGGATCGGGCCCCGGCGTACGGCCGGGCCTAGACTCACCGCTCGTGACCACCGCAGCGCTACCCGACGTCGCGCGCGATGACGCCACGCTGCGGGCGTTCCTCCACGGCCTGCCCGGCGTCGACAAGGTCGGCGCCGAAGCCCGGGCGGCGACGCTGGCCACCCGCTCGATCAAGACCACCAGCAAGCGGTGGGCGATCGACATGGCGATCTCGATGATCGACCTGACCACGCTGGAGGGCGCGGACACCGCGGGCAAGGTGCGCAACCTGTGCGCCAAGGCCCGCCGCCCCGACCCGGCCGACGCCTCGACCCCGCAGGTGGCGGCGGTCTGCGTGTACGGGGACATGGTGCAAACAGCCGTCGCGGCCCTGACCGGCACCGGCATCCAGGTCGCCGCCGTGGCGACCGCGTTCCCCTCCGGCCGGGCGTCGCTCGCGGTCAAACTGGCTGATACCAAGGACGCGGTGGCGGCAGGCGCGGACGAGATCGACATGGTGATCGACCGTGGCGCGTTCCTGTCCGGCCGCTACCTTCAGGTGTACGACGAGATCGTCGCGGTCAAGCAGGCCTGCGGTCCGGCCCATCTCAAGGTGATCCTGGAGACCGGCGAGCTCGCGACCTACGACAACGTCCGCCGCGCCGCCTGGCTGGCGATGCTCGCGGGGGGAGACTTCATCAAGACCTCCACCGGCAAGATCAACCCGGCCGCCACCGCGCCCGTGCTGCTCGTCATGCTGGAGGCGGTGCGGGACTTCCGTTCCACCACGGGCCGGGTGATCGGCGTGAAGCCGGCCGGCGGTATCCGCACCAGCAAGGACGCGATCAAGCAACTCGTCCTCGTCAATGAGACGGTCGGCGACGAGTGGCTCACCCCCAGGCTGTTCCGGATCGGCGCCTCGACCTTGCTCAACGACCTGCTGCAGCAGCGCCAGAAGCTCACCACCGGCCACTATTCCGGCCCCGACTACGTGACCCTGGACTGAGCGCATGACATCTGAACGGCGCGCCTTCGCGTACGCCCCGGCGCCCGAGTCACGCGCCCTCGTCGACATCAAGCCTTCCTACGGTCTGTTCGTCGGCGGCGAGTTCGTCGATCCGGCGGACGGTACGTCGTTCAAGACGATCAGCCCGTCCTCGGAGGAGGTGCTGGCCGAGGTGGCCGAGGCGGGACCGGCCGACGTGGACCGGGCCGTGCGGGCGGCCCGACGGGCGTTCACCGGGCCCTGGGGCCGGATGCGGGCCGCCGAGCGAGCCAAGTACGTCTTCCGGCTGGCCCGGCTGATCCAGGAGCGCGCCCGCGAACTCGCCGTGCTCGAGACCCTGGACAACGGCAAGCCGATCCGCGAGTCGCGCGACGTCGACGTACCCACCGCGGCGGCGCACTTCTTCTACCACGCGGGCTGGGCCGACAAGCTCGCGTACGCCGGGCTCGGACCTGACCCGAAGCCGATAGGCGTTGCGGGACAAGTGATCCCGTGGAACTTCCCGCTGCTCATGCTGTCCTGGAAGATCGCTCCCGCCCTGGCCGCCGGGAACACCGTCGTCCTCAAGCCGGCCGAGACCACGCCCCTGACCGCGCTGCTGTTCGCCGAGCTGTGCCAGCAGGCCGACCTGCCGCCCGGCGTGGTCAACATCGTGACCGGCGCCGGGGCCACCGGACAGGCTCTCGTCGAGCATCCCGACGTGGACAAGGTCGCGTTCACCGGGTCCACCGACGTGGGCAAGGCGATCGCCCGTGCGATCGCCGGCACCGACAAGCGCGTGACCTTGGAACTCGGCGGCAAGGCGGCCAACATCGTCTTCGACGACGCCCCGATCGACCAGGCGGTCGAGGGCATCGTCAACGGCATCTTCTTCAACCAGGGGCACGTCTGCTGCGCCGGTTCGCGGCTGCTGGTGCAGGAGAGCGTGTACGACGAAGTACTCGACTCGCTGCGGCGGCGGCTCGGCACGCTGCGGCTGGGTGACCCCATGGACAAGAACACCGACATCGGCGCGATCAACTCCCTGGCCCAGCTACAGCGGATCCGGGAACTGACCGACGCAGGTGAAGCCGACGGCGCCGAGCGCTGGTCGCCGCCGTGCGAGCTGCCCGAGCAGGGTTTCTGGTTTCCCCCAACGGTTTTCACCGGCGTCGGCCAGTCCAGCCGGATCGCCCAGGAGGAGATCTTCGGGCCGGTGCTGTCGGTACTCACCTTCCGCACACCGGACGAGGCGGTGGCCAAGGCGAACAACACGCCGTACGGCCTATCGGCCGGCGTGTGGACCGAGAAGGGGTCACGGATCCTCTGGATGGCGAGCAAGCTGCGGGCCGGGGTGGTCTGGGCCAACACGTTCAACCGGTTCGATCCCACCTCGCCGTTCGGCGGCTACAAGGAGTCCGGGTTCGGCCGGGAGGGCGGCCGGCAGGGCATGGCGGCGTACCTGAGGTCAACGGATGCCTAGGGCGACAACGGTTGCCGGTGCGGCGAAGCCTTCGGCGTCCAGAGCGCCCGTGCGCAAGACCTACAAGCTGTACATCGGCGGTGCGTTCCCGCGCTCGGAGTCCGGCCGCTCCTACGCGGTCACCGACAGCCGCGGCCGGTTCCTGGCCAACGCCGCGCAGGGCTCCCGCAAGGACGCCCGGGACGCGGTGGTCGCCGCCCGCAAGGCTTTCGGGGGGTGGTCCGGGACGACGGCGTACAACCGGGGTCAGGTCCTGTACCGGGTGGCCGAGGTGCTCGAGGGCCGGCGCGACCAGTTCGTCGCCGAAGTGGCCGCGGCCGAAGGGCTGGCCCCGCGGGCGGCCGGCGCGACAGTGGACGCCGCGATCGACCGTTGGGTCTGGTACGCCGGCTGGACCGACAAGCTGACCCAGGTCCTGGGCAACGCCAACCCGGTGGCCGGGCCGTACTTCAACCTGTCGGTGCCGGAGCCGACCGGTGTGGTGGCGGTCCTCGCGCCGCAGGCCTCGTCGCTACTCGGGCTGGTCAGTGTGGTCGCGCCGGTCCTGGCCGGCGGCTCGACCTGCGTCGTGGTGGCCAGCTCGGCTCGACCGCTGCCGGCGGTGACGCTCGGCGAGGTCCTCGCGACCTCCGACGTACCGGGAGGTGTCATCAACATCCTGACCGGCGCCGTCGCCGAGATCGCGCCCTGGCTCGCCAGTCATGCCGACGTCAACGGGATCGACCTGTGCGGGACCGATCTCGCCGACGCCGTCGATCTGGAGCGAGCGGCCGCCGGTAACGTCAAGCGGGTGCTGCGCCCGCCGGCCAGCGAATCGGACTGGAGTGCGGACCCGGGGCTGACCCGCCTCACCGCCTGGCTGGAGACCAAGACCGTATGGCACCCGATGGGCGTGTGATGGACGAGAACCTGCCGGCCGAGAGCATCGTGCCGATCGCGCTCGTACTCGACGAACGGACCGGCTACACGCTCTGGGCCCCGCCCTGGGAAGAGGACGGGGAGGAGTGGCAGGCCTTCCTCGGCTCCGGCGGGAAGATCAACCTGTTCACCTCCCCGGCCCAACTGGCGCACTACCTGACCACCGACGTCGAGCACGACCTGACCGATCACCCGGCGTACGACGCGGTCGAGGGGGCGTCACGGCGGGAGCTGACCCCCACCGAGGACTACGTCTTCGACCTCGACGGGCTGTACGACCTGGTGGCCGCAGGCCCGGACCGCTGGTCGGTCGGTGAGCTCGCCGACACGATCGACATGGTCGAGCGGATGGCCGAGTGCTGCGAGGTCGACGCGGTCGAGGAGCACCTCGGGGCCATCCCGGGGCTCGGCCTGCTCGACGACGGCCACGTCGCCTTTGTCACCCGGGGCGGGGACGCGGTGTGGACCGACCTCGCCGCGGGGTTGGGCGAACACTGGGAACCGGTGCTCGAGGCGCTCGGCGGCGCGTTGACGTGGGTGACACCGGTCGAGCTGGCCGAGGACGAGGTCGAAGAGGACGACGAGGACGACACGACGGCCGATTCCGAACTGGAGTCCGAGGCCGATTTTGATGCTGACGAGGTCGTCGACGATGTCGTCGGGGCCACGGCCCTGAGCGGTGGCGAGCTGGTCGGCGCCGAAGCCGCCGCCGACGCGCGGGCGGCGGCGGAGTTCTGGGAGTCCGTCGGCATTCTGCCGGTGCAGCTGCGCTTCGCCGAGAGCACGGGGCTGACCTTGCGCTGCTACGTCGAGGACAGCGCGCGCTTCCTGGGCAGCGAGCTGACCGTCGACGTCTTCCGGTCCGCGGAGGGCTTGAGCGAGTTCGTCGAGGAGGGCGAGCCGCACGACCTCACCGGCCTGGCCACCTGGGGCGCCGTGGTCGAGGCCGACGCGGACCCGATCCCCGGCGAGCTCGACCGCTACGACTTCGAACTCGCCTCGAACATCCTGGCCGGTACGGCGGACGAGTGGGACCTCGCCCCGCTCGCGGCGTGCGCCGAGGCCGCGCTCGACCTGGCCGAGTACTGCGAGCTCCCTCGGGTCATGGAGCTGCTCGGGCCCGACACCGAGCTAGGTCAGGCCGTGGCCGCGGGCCAGTCCGACGACGACGACGAGCGGCCGGAGCCCGCCAAGGTCGCGCAGCTGTCCGAGCAGTGGGAAGCGGTGGTCTCCGAGATCGTCACGTGCCTGCGGTGGCACGACTGAACTCTCAGCCCGGGCCCGCGCCGTGGTGGACGTCCGCGGTGGTGTACCAGGTGTACCCGCGCAGCTTCGCCGACTCCGACG
>JACCSC010000508.1 GCA_013813215.1 Geodermatophilaceae bacterium
GACTACCAGACGAGCGACGGCTTCACGACGCTGAACACGATCTCCTCGATCGGGGCGTTCCTCCTCGGCGCGTCCACGCTCCCGTTCCTGTGGAACGTCTACAAGTCCTACCGGTTCGGCGAAATGGCCACCCAGGACGACCCCTGGGGCTACGGCAATTCCCTGGAGTGGGCCACCAGTTGCCCACCGCCTCGGCACAACTTCGTGCAGCTGCCGCGAATCCGCTCGGAACGGCCGGCCTTCGAGCTGCACTACCCGCAGTACAAGGAACGGCTGCAGGTCGAGGCGCACGTCGGCAAGCGGCGCGAGCCCTACGCCAGTGAGGTGCTCGACGGGACCGGCAAGCGTCAGGGTCCCAACGATCCCGACTTCACCTGAGCCGGGCACAGCGCCGGCAATGACGGGCCAGCCGGAGGACGGCGCCGCAGCGGCGCAGACGGCGCTGCTCACCCTCAGCGGCGACGACCGGCCCGGCCTGACCTCCAGCCTGTTCGCCGCGCTCGCCGAGCTGGACGCGGGTCACGACCTGGAGATCCTCGACGTCGAGCAGGTAGTCATCCGCAGCACCCTTGTGCTCGGGGTCCTGCTGCGCTCGCGGGCCGACCCCACGGCGCTGGCCGACGTGGCGGCCAAGGTGCAGGTCGACACCGGCCTGCGGGTCGAACTCTCGCTGGGGGAGCAGGCTCGCGACCTGGCCGAGAACCGCCGCGGCCGGCACCACGTCATCCTGCTGGGCCGGCCGCTGCGCGCCGGCGCGGTCAGCCAGGTCGCCCGAGCCATCGCCGAGCTGGGCGGCAACATCGACTCGATCGCCCGGTTGTCCGACCACCCGGTGACCAGCCTGGAACTCATGGTCTCCGGCGCCAAGTCCGGGCGGCTACGGACCGCGCTCACCGCGGCGGCCACGGTGGCCGGCGTCGACATCGCCGTGGAGAAGGCCGGTCTGCACCGGCGGGGTAAGCGGCTGATCGTCATGGACGTCGACTCGACGCTGGTCCAGGGCGAGTTCATCGACGCCCTGGCCGAGCGGGCCGGCTGCGGAACGCAGGTCGCCGCGATCACCGCGGCGGCGATGCGTGGCGAGATCGACTTCGCCCAGGCGTTGCGCGAGCGGGTCGCCCTGCTGCGTGGCCTGCCGATGACCGAGGTGGACGACGTGCGTGCGGGCATCCAGCTGACGCCCGGGGCGCGGACCCTGGTGCGCACCCTGCACCGGATGGGCTACCAGTGCGGGATCGTCAGCGGCGGGTTCACCCAGCTGACCGATGCGCTGGTCACGTCCCTCGACCTGGACTTCGCCGCGGCCAACACGCTGGCCGTAGCCGACGGCCGGCTCACCGGGGAACTCGTCGGCGAGATCGTCGACCGGGCCGGCAAGGCGCTGGCGTTGGCCCGCTTCGCCGCCGCAGCCGGCGTGCCCATGAGCCAGACGGTCGCCGTGGGCGACGGCGCCAACGACCTGGACATGCTCAAGAAGGCGGGGCTCGGCATCGCCTTCAACGCCAAGCCCGCGGTCCGCGAGCAGGCACACACCTCGCTGAACCAGCCCTATCTCGACGCGATCCTCTTCTTCCTCGGTATCAGCAAGCACGACGTGGAGGCCGCCGAGGACGATCCAACCGCTGAGGCGGAGGAGGGCCGCTGACCGGCGGCCCGGCCGGCTAGCGCCCCCGGGAGTCTTCGACGACCTCCACGCCCGCACGGCGCAGCTGCTCGAGGGCCTGCTCGGTGCTGCGGTGCGCCACCCCGGCGCAGAGATCGAGCTGCACGCGCGTCTGGAAGCCCATCAGCGCGGCGTCCATTGCCGTGGCCCGGACGCAGTGGTCGGTGGCCAACCCGGCCACGGTGACCGTGTCCACGCCGTGCTCGCGCAGCCACTGCTCCAGGAGGCGTCCCTCGGACGTGCCCTCGAAGCCTGAATACGCCGCGATGTACTCGCCCTTGTCGAAGACCGCCTCCAGCCGCGCGGTGTCCAGGGCGGGGTGCAACTCCGCTCCCGCCGTCCCCACGACACAGTGCACGGGCCACGAGTCGATGTAGTCCGGATCGGCGGCGAAGTGTCCGCCCGGATCGACGTGGTAGTCGCGGGTGGCCACTACATGGTCGTACTCGGCCGGCCCGGCCAGGTGCGCGCTGATCGCCGCCGCCACCTCGGCGCCGCTGCGGACGGCCAAGCTGCCGCCGGCGCAGAAGTCGTTCTGCACGTCGACGATCACCAATGCATGACTCATTCGATTCCGCTCGCCGTCATGCATCCTCCTCGTAGCCGGTCTCGAGCACCGCCTCGCCGCGACTGAGCCGTCGTCCCCGAGCCGGCAGACAGGCGATCATGGCACGGTGCAGGTCACGCGACTCGGTCAGCGTCGGGAGGTCGGCGACCGGCTCGCCGCGCCGCACGAGCGGACGGGACAGTGAGCGGTCGTCCGGCCGGGAGGTCGGGGGGCCACCGGTGAGCGCCAGCTCCGCGGTCATGGTCCCGGCCGCGTCGTGCCGGCGTACGGCGTACTTGCGCCCACCCCGCGACGGCTTGCCGACCGAGCGCTTGGCCACCGGTACGCCGTCGCGCTCGACGAGCTTGTAGACGAATCCGGCGGTGGGGGCGCCCGAGCCGGTGACCACGGACGTGCCCACGCCGTAGCCGTCCACGGGGGCCACGGCCAGCGCGGCGATGGCGTACTCGTCCAGGTCGCTGGTGACGACTATCCGGGTGTTCGGGGCGCCGAGGGAGTCCAACAGGGTTCTGGCCTGCACCGCCAGGCCGGCCAGGTCGCCGGAGTCCAGGCGGACGGCGCCGAGCTGCGGGCCGGCCACCTCGACCGCGGTCCGGATGCCCTGCTCGACGTCGAAGGTGTCCACGAGCAGCGTCGTTCCCGGGCCCAGTGCGGCCACCTGCCCGGCGAACGCGGCCCGCTCATCGTCGTGGACGAGGGTGAACGAGTGTGCGCTGGTGCCCGTGGTCGGTACGCCGAAGCGCTGCCCCGCCGCGAGGTTGGAACTGGCAGCGAACCCGGCGAGGTAGGCCGCGCGGGCGGCGGCGACGGCGGACTCCTCGTGGGTACGCCGCGAGCCCATCTCCAGGCAGGGCCGGCCAGCAGCGGCGCTCACCATCCGCGAGGCCGCCGACGCGATCGCGCTGTCATGGTTGAGGATCGACAGCACCAGGGTCTCGAGCAGTACGGCCTGCCCGAACGACCCGGAGACGGTGAGCACCGGCGAACCCGGGAAGAACAGATCCCCCTCGGCGTAGGAGTCGATGTCGCCCGCGAAGCGGTACCGCGCGAGCCAGTCCAGTGTCGCCTCGTCCACGACGCCCGCGGTCCGCAACCAGTCCAGGGCGGTCTCGTCGTACCGGAACCGCTCGATCGCCTCGACCAGGCGCCCGGTGCCGGCGACAACGCCGTACCGACGCCCCGGTGGGAGGTGACGGGTGAAGACCTCGAACACGCACGGCCGCTGCGCGGTCCCGTCCTGCAGCGCCGCGGCCAGCATCGTCAGCTCGTAGTGGTCGGTGAGCAGGCCGGTCACAGGCACCGCGCCAGCCTAGGGACCGCCGGATGCGAGACTGGCGGCGTGGTCACGACGTTGCCCGACACCGACGTCGATACCGGCGAGAGCACCTCCGCCGACGTCCCGTGGATCACCCTGGTGTGGAACGACCCGGTCAACCTCATGTCCTACGTCACCTACGTCTTCCAGCGCCTCTTCGGGTACGACGAGGCGACTGCCACCAAGCTCATGCTCGACGTCCACCACAAGGGGCGCGCCGTGGTCTCCCACGGCAGCCGGGAGCGGATGGAGCACGACGTGGCCCGGCTGCAGGCGCACGGGCTGTGGGCCACCCTGCAGCGCGACCGCTGATGGCCCGGCTGCACGCGGCGGCCGGTACGCCGACCCTGGAGCTGGAGGACGCCGAAGTCGAGCTGCTGCGCGGCCTGCTGGGCGAGGTGGCCGACGAGCTGAGCGAGGACGCCACCGCCGGACCTGTCCGCGAGCGGCTGCTGCCCGACGCCCACCGCGACGACCCGGAGCTCGCCGCCGCGGTCCGCGACCTGATCGAGGACTCGCTGCGGGAGGACAAGCTCGCCGACATCGCCGCCGTGCTGGCCGCACTCCCGCTCGGCGCCGGCGCCGTCGAACTGACCGAGCCCGACCCCTGGCTGCGGGCGCTCAACGACGTGCGGCTGATGCTCGGCGTCGAGCTCGGCGTCACAGAGGACACCGATCCGCCGGAGGGGGTCCAGGACCGGACCCAGCTGCGGCTGGCGATCTACTTCTGGCTGACCCACCTGCAGGAGGGAATGGTTGCCTCGGCGGTGCGCTGACCCGGGTCAGCGGCGAGGACGCGCGAACGTCGACAGCGTGAGCAGCGACAGCAGGGCTACCCCCACGCAGGCAACGACCACGCCGCCGGGCAGCTGGACGTCGGCGCGCAGCGCCGCAATGCAACCGACCACCGCGACGAGCGCCAGCAGCAGCAGCAAGGACAGCAGCCCGACGCGGAGCGCGATGACGACGATCCGGTCCACCGCCTCGGCGCGACGCATCCGGCGGCGCCGCTGGTCCCAGCGCAGCGGCGGGGAAACCTTGCGAACACCCAAGGCCAGCGCCGGAACGGCGAACAGGACGGTCAGCGTGAGGACGGTGGCGGGCATCGTCCGGGCAGCCTAGTCCGCCGATCGCGCCGTCACCGCCGCATAATCCGGGCCCGACGGACCCCTCGTTAGGCTGATCGCATGCTGCGGATCGACCGGGCGACGTACGACGCCATCGTCGCGCACGCCCGGCGGGACCACCCCGACGAGGCGTGTGGTGTCGTCGCCGGACCGGCCGGCAGCGACCGGGCCGAGCGGTTCGTGCCGATGCAGAACGCCGCTCGCTCGCCGACGTTCTACGAGTTCGACTCCGCCGACCTGCTCGCGCTCTACCGTGACATGGACGACCGCGACGAGGAGCCGGTGGTCGTCTACCACTCGCACACCGCGACCGAGGCCTACCCCTCGCGGACGGACATCTCCTACGCCGGCGAACCCGGCGCGCACTACGTCCTGGTCTCCACCCGGCATCAGGACGAAGTCGAGTTCCGCTCGTACCGCATCGTCGACGGCACCGTGAGCGAGGAGGCGGTCACCGTGGTCCCCTCGACCTAGCCGGAATCACCCGGCCGGTCCCCGGCGTTGCGACCCAGAGACACCGCACGACTCCGCACCCGCCCGAACGAGGAGCCCGACACCCATGGCCATCGAGGTCCGCATCCCGACGATCCTGCGCAGCCACACCGGCGGCGCGAAGACCGTGGAGGGATCCGGGGACACCCTCGGCGCCCTCATCGACGACCTCGACGGCCAGTACGGCGGCCTCAAGGGGCGGCTGGTCACTGACGAGGGAGCGCTGCACCGCTTCGTCAACGTCTACGTCAACGACGAGGACGTCCGCTTCACCGGTGCTCTCGACACCGCGCTCGAGGACGGGGACAGCGTGACAGTGCTCCCGGCTGTCGCCGGCGGCTGATCCAGCCTCGTGGCCCGGTTCAACTCCCTGATCGACTCCCTCGGCGGTACGCCGCTGGTGGGGCTGCCAAGGCTGTCCCCGTCCCCGGACGTCCGCCTCTGGGCCAAGCTGGAGGACCGCAACCCGACGGGGTCGATCAAGGACCGGGCCGCGCTCTACATGATCGAGGCTGCGGAGAAGGACGGCCGGCTCGAGCCCGGTGTGACGCTGCTCGAACCGACCAGCGGCAACACCGGCATCTCCCTGGCCATGGTCGCCCGGCAACGCGGCTACGACCTGATCTGCGTGATGCCGGAGAACACCTCGCGCGAACGCCGCCAGCTGCTGGAGATGTACGGCGCCCGGATCGTGAGCTCGCCGGCGGCCGGCGGGTCGAACCAAGCGGTAGCAATGGCCAAGGCGATGGTCGCGCAGAACCCGCAGCTGGTGATGCTCTACCAGTACGGCAACGAAGCCAACGCCCGGGCCCACTACGAGGGCACCGGCCCGGAGATCCTGGCCGACCTGCCGACCATCACCCACTTCGTGGCCGGCCTGGGCACCACCGGCACGCTGATGGGCGCCGGGCGCTACCTGCGGGAGAAGGTGCCCTCGATCCAGATCGTGGCGGCCGAGCCGCGCTACGGCGAACTCGTCTACGGCCTGCGCAACATCGACGAGGGGTTCGTCCCTGAGTTGTACGACGACACAGTGCTCACCACCCGCTTCTCCGTAGGCCCGCTGGAGGCGCTGCGGCGCACCCGCGAGCTGGTCGAGCAGGAGGGCATCTTCGCCGGCATCTCCTCCGGGGCGATCCTGCACGCAGCGCTGGCCATGGCGGGCAAGGCGCTCGACGCCGGCGTACCGGCCGAGATCGCGCTGGTCGTCTGTGACGGCGGCTGGAAGTACCTGTCCACCGGCGCTTACGCCGGGACGCTCGAGGAAGCCGAAGCGGCGCTGGAGGGCCAGCTCTGGGCCTGAGGCACGGCGCGGCGTCGCTTCGACCGGATCGGATGGACTTCGGGTCACCCGAGGACCACATCCCCATCCGAGGATGGAGTTTCCACAGTCGCTCGGGCGACGCCGGCGCCGGGTGCATCCCGGTGTCTACGCCACCTTCAACGGTCCGCTGCCTGACCTGGCCCGGGTGTGGGCGGCGCTGCTGTACGTCGGCGAGGACGCGGTGGCCAGCCATGATTGCACCGAGTGGCTGCACGGGCTGCCTGCCGATCTGCCGCCGACGGTGTCCGTGTCGGTGCCGCAGGGTTGCTGAGACAGCTGTCCCGACCCGGCGTGCGGGTGCGCCACTCGCGGCAGCTCGGCGCCAAGCAACACCCATCGCGCACGCCACCCCAGTGTTCCCTCGAAAGCCGCCGTGCTGGACCTCGTGGACGAGGCACGAACCGAGCGACAGGTCATTGATGTGGTGGTGCGGGCGTGCCAGCAACGCCGCACCACGCCTGGCCGGCTGTCCGCGGCCGCCGGAGCGCGGAGCCGGCTGCGGTGGCGGTCCCTCCTGGGCGGGCTGCTGCTGGACGTCGGCGACGGGGTAACCACCCCGCTCGAACGCCGCTACGCCACAGATCGCTACGCCACAGATGTCGAGCGCGCACAAGGCCTGCCTCGCGGCTACCGCAACAAGCTGGAGGTTCGAGGAGGACGGCGCCGCTATCGCGATGTGCGCTACCGACGGTGGCACCTGGTTGTCGAGCTGGACGGTCGCGCTGCGCATCCCGAGGACGAGCGGGAACTCGACGACCTGCGCGACAACGAGGTGAGAACGCGGGGCGAGCAGACGCTGCGCTACGGCTGGCGTTCGGTGACCATCCACTCGTGCCTGACCGCGAGCCAGGTGGCTGCCCTGCCCTAGCGGGCGGGGTGGCGGGGGCGGCCGGCGCGGTGCGGCCGAACTGCACGGTCAACGCAGAATCCAGGTCATCGGATGGGGGATGGGTCGCTCCGTGACGCGATTCCCCTCCGATAACCGGGACACAGCGCGAGTTGGACAGGCCCGCGTAGGGTTCGGCGTCGATGGACGTGACCGCGCCGATCGGGATCATGGACTCCGGCGTCGGGGGACTGACCGTCGCGCGCGCCGTGCTCGACCAGCTGCCTACCGAGTCGGTGGTGTACGTCGGGGACACGGCGAACAGCCCCTACGGCCCGCAGCCCATCGCCGCCGTTCGTCGGCACGCGCTGGCCGTCATGGACGACCTCGTCGACTCCGGGGTCAAGCTGCTCGTGATCGCCTGCAACACCGCGAGTGCCGCCTGCCTGCGCGATGCCCGGGAGCGCTACGCCGTACCGGTCATCGAGGTCGTGCTGCCCGCTGCCCGCCGAGCGGTGGCCGCGACCCGCAGCGGCCGGGTCGGCGTGATCGGGACCCGCGCCACGATCACCAGCCGGGCGTACGACGACGCCTTCGCGGCGGCGGCGCACGTCCAGCTCACGACCGCCGCCTGCCCGCGGTTCGTCGACTTCGTCGAGCGCGGCGTGACCAGTGGGCGACAGCTGCTCGGGCTGGCGCAGTCCTACCTCGCGCCGCTGCAGGAGGCCCGGGTGGACACCCTCGTGCTCGGCTGCACCCACTACCCGCTGCTGACCGGAATGCTGGGCCTTGTCATGGGGGAGGACGTGACGCTGGTGTCCAGCGCCGAGGAGACCGCGAAGGACGTCTACCGCGTGCTCACCGAGGCCGACCTGCTCCGGTCGGCGGACGCCGGGCCGCCCGTGCACAGCTTCCGCGCGACCGGGGACGCCGAGCCGTTCGCCCGGCTGGGTCGACGCTTCCTCGGCCCCGAATTGACCCCGGTCCCGGCATGAAGCTGACGGTGGTGGGCTGTTCAGGCAGTGGCCCCGGCCCGGACAGTCCGGCGTCGTGCTACCTGGTCGAGCATGACGGGTTCCGGCTCGTGCTGGACCTGGGCAACGGCGCGCTCGGACCGCTACGTCGGTACGCCGACCCGCGCACCGTCGACGCGCTCGTCCTCTCGCACCTGCATTCCGACCACTGCCTGGACACCTGCGCGCTGCTCGTCCTGCACCGGTTCCACCCCGGGCCGCGCCCGGTGCCGATCCGGTTGCTGGGCCCGCCCGGCACGACCGAGCGGATCCTGGCCGCCGGCGACCCGGGCGGTCGCGACCTGTCCGACGTGTTCACCGTGGCCGAGCTCAGCGCCGGCACCCGCCGGCTGGGGCCGTTCGAGCTGACCTGGGCCAGGACGAACCACCCCATCGAGACGTACGCCGTCCGCCTCACCGCCGCCGGGCGCAGCCTGACCTACAGCGCGGACACCGGCGACTGCCCGGCGCTCGTCGAGCTGGCTCGGGGCAGTGACCTGCTGTTGTGCGAGGCCTCGTTCCAGGAACCCGGACCGCGACAGCCGGCCAACCCGCCGGACCTGCACCTGTCCGGACGCGGGGCGGCCGAGCACGCCGCCGCGGCGGGGGTCGGCGGGCTCCTGCTGACCCACATCCCGCTGTGGCAGGACTCGGCGCGCACGCTGGCCGAGGCCGCCGAGATCCTCGACCGCTGCGAGCTGGTGCGCAGCGGTTCGACGTACGAGCTGTAATGGGCCAGCACCCGCACGACATCGCGATCCGGACGAGGACGTCAGGCATGCTGCAGCAGACCGTCGGTGCCCCCCCGGCCGCGAGCCGTGGGACCTACCGCGCGACCAGATGGGTGGTGCGCCTGGTGTTCGGGGTGCATGCCGGCCTGGTGGCGGTCCAACCGGTGCTGGCCGGGCTCTACCTGTCCGGCAGTCTCGACGCCATCAGCGTGCACAGCGCCATCGGGGGCAGCCTCATCCCCGTGGGCTTCCTCGCCTGGGCCGCGGCCCTGGTGCACCGTTGGCCCGGGCGCGGGCCGATCTGGCCCGCCGCGGTCATGACCGCCGTCGTGATCGCCGAGGTCGTGCAGGTGAGCGCCGGCTACTCACGCAGCCTGGGCCTGCACGTCCCATTCGGCGTCTCGATCGTGGGGACGACGGTAGGTCTTTTCGGCTGGTCGGTCTTGAGCCGGGAGCGCATCCGGGAGCGCCGTACGCCCGAGCGACCAGCCCCGACCGTTCCGGTGCCGACGACGCCGTGACGGTACGGCGACGCACGTTCCTGCAGCTGCTCGGCGGCGCAGGACTCGCCGCGGCGCTGCCGGGCTGCTCCCTACTGGAGGAGCAGCAGACGGGGGAGATGGTGCCCAGCCGGGCGCGGCTCCCGCGTCGGTTCAGCGTCCCGCTACCGGTGCCACCCGTCGCCCGGCCGGTCCGCTCCACGGCCGAGGCCGACTTCTACTCGATCACGCAACGAGCGGCGGATGTGGAGCTGCTGCCCGGCTTGTCGACGCCGATCCTCGGCTACGACGGGATCTTCCCCGGCCCGACCATCGTCTCCCGGTCCGGGCGGCGCACCGTCGTCGAGCACCGCAACGAGCTGACCGTGCCCACCGTGGTCCACCTGCACGGCGGAATGCGGCTGCAGCACGTCGCCTGGTTCGCGTTCACGCTGGCGATCTACGACGCCACGTTCATCACGGTCGTCCCGCTGACCAACGCGCTGGTGCAAGGCTTCCTCGGCTACCCGCTCAACCCCTCGTTCGGCATGCGGATCGGCTTGTACAACGCCTCCATCGGCATTGGCGACCTCCTCGTCTACGGCGCCTTCACCATCGCCGCCTACAAGGCATACGGCCGGCAAGCCGCGCAGATCTCCCTCGTGCTGGTCGCCCTGTTCGGGGCCGTCGCCCCAGGCGGCGTCGGGCTGATCTTCGAGTCGCTGACCGACGCCCGGACCGACATCATCGTGCCGGCCCAGACGGTGTTCGGACCGGTGGCCTTCGTCGCGTACCTCTGGATGAGGCACCACTACGGCCGGGAGCGCACGATGGGGGAGTTCCTCGCCAGCTCCGACGTCGGCACGCCGATCTCGGCCGTCGGCCGGGTAGTGCCGGGCCCGTCCGCCGCGGTCCCCGCTGCCGCACCGGCGGCGAGTGCCGAACCCGTCGCGGTGGCCACGGACGCCGCGGCCTCCGGACCGGCGCCG